>CAYPGK010000005.1:0-6262 GCA_964410055.1 uncultured Gemmatimonadaceae bacterium
ACCATCGTGCGCAGAAAGCCGTTGATTGTGCGATTGGGTGCACCCCGCAGGCGCCCCACCTCGAGAATCTCTCGTTTACAACCGAAGCTGAAGGCGTGACAATGAAAGAGGCACGGGGCGTGACAGCGCCCCGCGCCTCTCTCCTGCGATCCGGCTCCCGCGCCTCGACGCAGTGCGGTGCCGGGACTCCCGCGGACCCGGTTTAAGGGCTCCTGCGCCCCTCGGCCTTCAGGGCTCCCGCGCCCCTCGGCCTTCAGGGCTCCCGCGCGCCCCGGCCTTCATGGCCCCGGCGCCTTTCGGCCTTCAGGACTCCCACGCCCATCGGCCTCGGGACTCCCGCGGACCCGGTTTCAGGACCCCGTTACCGCCCCTTCTTCAACCGCTCGAGCTCCTTCTGGCGGTCGAGGTGCCGGACGCCGTCGGTGATCCAGGGGCGTGCGTCCTTGCCCTGGAGGTAGTGGCCGAACCAGTCGATGATGCGGCGGTGGTAGTCGAGCTGGTTGGGCTTCTTGGCGAGCGAGTGGTTCTCGCCCTCGTAGACGAGGAGGACCATCTGCTTGCCGGCCCTGCGGGCGGCGTTGTAGAGCTCGATCCCCTGGTGCCAGTCGACGGCGCCGTCCTTGTCGCCGAAGGCGACGAGGAGCGGCGTGTTCATCTTCTCGATGTTGAAGATGGCCGAATTGCGGAGGTAGGCGTCCAGGTCCTCCCAGTACGGCACCTCCATGCGGCCCTGGCTGATCTCGAAGATGCGGGCGTCGGTGCTGCCGGTGTTCCAGTAGATCGAGAGGTACATGCTGACCAGGTCGGTCAGCGGCGCGCCCGCGACGGCGGCGGCGAAGAGGTCCGTCTGCGTGACGACGAACGCGGTCTGGTAGCCGCCCCACGAGTGGCCGACGAGGCCGATGCGGTTGCGGTCGATCATCCCGGTCTCGAGGACCTTCTCGACGGCGGGGACGATCGCCTCGACGGCGGAGAGGCCGGGGTCGCGGTCGCGGTAGACGATGTCGGGCTGGAAGACGAAGTAGCCCTCCTGGGTGAAGACCGTCGGGTTGTACGGGCTCCGCTCGGACGGGACCGAGTAGTTGTGCACGGTGTTCGAGCGGATCTCGTAGATGTAGACGATCATCGGGTACTTCTTCCCGGGCTCGTAATTGGCCGGGTAGAAGAGCGCGCCCTGGAGGCGCTTCCCGCTCGCGTTCCGGAACTCGACGAGTTCGGAGCGGCCCCAGGCGAAGTCCTTCTGGAACGGGTTGGTCTCGGTGACCTGGCGCGCGTCGGCGAGCGACGGCCCGGCGATGAAGTAGTCGGGCGAGTCGTCGAAGCCCTGGACGACGTAGGCGAAGACGTCCGCCTTCTTGGCCTTGGCCAGGCGCCCGACGTTCTTGTCCATCCAGACGAGGCGCTCGGGGGCGCGGCCCAGCCGCATGCGCGCGTAGCCGAACTTCTTGCTCCACTCGCCGTAGAGCGAGAGGTAGAGCGGCTTCGCCGGATCGATGAACTCCTCCTCCGGGTCGAGCCTGACGTAGCGGTGCCGGACGCTGTCCTCCGCCCCCGCGGTCAGGCGACGTGCGCGCGAGCCGTCGGGCGCGACCTCCCACAGGTCGTACCTGTCGTAGAGGATGACGGCCCGGTCATCCTTGAGCCAGCCGGCCATCCCGAAGGGCGGCTTCTGCTCGACGGTGTGGTCGTTCTCGAGGTTGACGAACGAGGTCGGCACGTTCGCGGTGATGTTCGTGCGCTTGCCGGTCCTCAAGTCGATCGTCCAGTAGTGGTCGTCCTCGAGGAAGAGGAAGTAGCGCCCGCCGGGGCTGGTGCCGAAATCCCAGTCGAGCTTCTCCTCGATCCGCTCACGCTGGCCGGTGGCGACGTCGATGCGGTAGAAGTCGTGGTAGATCGGCCCGAACATACGTTCGGCCTCGTACGGCGTCTGGTCCTGCCCGATCGCGAGCTTCTGCCCCTCGACGAGGGAGACCTCCTCGGTCAGGTCGTTGCCGAGCTGGACGAAGCGGCCCGAGCCGGTGTGCCAGGCGGCAAGGAAATTCTCGCGCCTCTCGCGCTGGAGGCGGACCTTCTGCTCGGGGATGATGTCGACGTCCTTCGAGTGCCAGACCTCGACACCTGCGGGTTCCTCATCCTTTGCGGCGGCGCGGGCCGGCGTGGCCTTTTCCTGCGCCGCCGCGGCCTTTTCGTCGGCCTCTCCGGTCGCGGTCGAATCCTCGGCGGCCTTGGCGAGCGTCGCCGCGGGGAGTTCCTTACGCTCCCACTCCTTGATCCCGAAGAAGACGGCAGATCCGTCGTCGGCCCAGCGGAGCGCGCGGAAGTCGACGATGCGGGTATCGGCCGGGAATCCGTCGACGTTCGCGTGATCGAATTCCAGGCGGCTCATACGGCCGCGGGCGAGCCCCTTCCAGGCGAGGATCGTGTGCGTCGGCTCCTCGTAGAGCGAGTCGACGCGCGTGCGCAGGACGGCCAGGTCGTCGGCGTCCTTGCGCCAGGCGAGGCCGGTGTAGGTGGCGGTATCGGAGTCGAGGGTGCGGAGCGTGCCGTTGGCCGCGTCGTAGAGCTGGACTCCGTTGCCCGCCTTCGCGGCTGCGTCGATGACGAGGGCGAGCAGCGTGCCCTCGTCCTGCCAGCGGAACTCGGCGACATTGCCGAAGTTGGTGTTGGTGCCGCGTGCCAGGTCGCGCACGACGAGGTCGACGCCCTTGTGCTCCTGCCCCTGGGCGGGGTAGCCGCGCATGGCGAGGAAGCGGCCGTCGTCGCTGAAGGCGAAGGAGGCGACGCGCTCGAAGGTCGTCGTCTCGCCGGTCGAGAGGTCGAGGAGGCCCAGCTTTTCGTGGACGGGCTTCTTCTGCTGCTGGAGCTTCTCGCGCTCGGCCTCGGAGACGCCGATCGAGTAGGCGAGCCAGCGCGAGTCGTCGGAGAACGTGGCGCGCGAGCCGAAGGCGACGGCGCGCGTCGAGTCCTCGTCGAGCTTGCGGATGCGCAGCTCGTTCTCGCCATTGACGCGGTTGACCGGGTAGGCGATCCAGCGGCCATCGGGCGAGAGCGTGGCGAAGCCGAGCGTCTCCCACTGGCCGTAGTCGGCGGGGGTCAGCGTCGGCTTCTGGGCGTGCGCGGGCGCGACGGCGAGCGCGAGCCCGGCGACCACGGACAGGACCGCCCGCAGGCGGAGCGGGGCGCGGTGGTTCAACATGAACCTCTCCTTGTGGCAGCGGCGTGACTTGGAGCGGGCCCGAGCCACCGGGCCCGCCGGCGAATGTAGCTGTCGTTTCACGACTTGGAAAGCCGAGGGATCGCCGAGCGGCACGGGCGCCGCGGTCGTGGGGCGATTCTAGCCGCGGACGACGACGCGTACGCCGGCGGGGTCGACGACGGCCCAGCCGCCCGTGGCCCGGAACGGCTCGATGCCGGCCTCACGGACGTGGTCGAGCCACGCGGCCCGCGCCGCGTCATCGGGCACGACGATCTCGTATTCGATCATCCCAGCGGCGTCCTCGGGCGTGGGCGGCACGCCGATGCCGGCCCATACGTTCATCCCGATGTGGTGGTGATACCCGCCCGCGGAGAGGAACCGCGCGCCCGGGTAACGGTCGTTGACGACGTCGAAGCCGAGGAAATCCCGGTAGAAATGCTGCGCGGCGTCGAGGTCCGGGACGTGGAGGTGGACGTGACCGAGCACGGTTCCCTCCGCGATGCCGGACCAGGGCGGCGGTTCGTCGCCGAGCTCGGCGAGGAGTCCGCGCAGGTCGAGCGGGCGCGTGGTCATGTAGACCTCGTCGCCGTTCCAGACCCAGGTGTCACGGGGCCGGTCGGCGTAGATCTCGATGCCGTTGCCGTCGGGGTCGGACAGGTATAGCGCCTCGCTTACGGCGTGGTCGGACGCGCCGTCGAGCGGCCAGCCGCGCTCGTGGAGGCGGAGGAAGACGGCGGCCAGGTCCCGGCGCGAGGGGACGAGCAGCGCGAAATGGTACAGCCCGGCGGTGTGTCTCGGCCGCGGCCTCGCGCCGGGCCGCTCGACGAGCGTGAGGAGCGCGGGCTCGTGGCCGGTGGCGGAGAGCGCCGCAGATCGGCCCGTGGCGGACGCCGCCTCCTCCCCCTCCGAGGCGGCGCGTGCGACAGCTCCATCGGGCGCGGGGACCGGGCGCAGGCCGATCACGTCGGAATAGAACGCGAGCGACCGGTCGAGATCGGCGACGCGCAGTGTGGCCCCGCCGAGGCGAGTCGAATCGGGGAGGCGGAAATCGTCCATCGCGGCTGCCCTGGAGAGGGTGGAGATGCGGGGAATATATGCGAGCCGGGGACGTTCCCGCCACGGGAACCCGGGCCGGCGCAACTGGACGCTGCCGATCGCGCACCATAAGATACGTCGAACGACTTACCAAACCTCACCACTCCGCCCGGCATCGGCGCAGGCCCGGGCGGCCGCAGACGGATCGAATGTCGAGGACGATCTCCATCCACACGCTGGGTTCGCTTGAGCTCCGCGACCACATGGGCCGGCCCATGAACGGGGCCGTCGTGCAGCCCAAACGGATGGCGCTCCTCGTCTACCTCGCCGTCGCGCGGCCACGCGGCTTCCATCGCCGGGATACACTGGTCGCCCTCTTCTGGCCGGAACTCGACTCGCGGCGAGCGCGTGCGGCGTTGAACAAGGCGGTCCACCACCTCCGCGCGGCGCTGGGTGCGAACACGATCGTGAGTCGGGGCAGCGAGGAGCTCGGCCTCAATTGGGACACGGTGTGGTGCGATGTCGTCGCCGTCGAGGACGCGCTGGACGCCGGCCGGCCCGAAGATGCGCTCGGTCTCTACCGGGGCGAGCTGCTCCAGGGGTTCCACATCTCGGGCGCGGTCGATTTCGAGCGCTGGCTCGACCTCGAGCGGGACCGCATCCGGTGGCGCGTCCGTGAGGCTGCGTGGACCCTCGCGGACGCGGCGGAAGCCGCGGGAGACATCGCGACCGCGACCCGGTGGGGGCGTACTGCGCAGTTCCTCGATCCGGAGGACGAGCGCACCCTCCGCAGGCTGATCGAGCTGCTCCACCGCACGGGCAACGATGCGGCCGCGCTTCGCGAATTCGAGACGTTCGCCCGCAGGCTGCGCGACCTCTATGAGATCGAACCGTCACCGGAAACGTGCGCGCTCATCGAATCGCTCCGCGCACGAGCACACGGGGTGGAGCCCGAGGAATCCGGGGACGATGAGGACGAGCTCGCGCCAGCGGGACGATCTTTCGAGACCGGAGCCGGCCCGGCCGGGGTCGACGGCGAGTGGACGTTTCGCTCGGTGATCGACTGCCTCGCCGACACGGTCGCCATAGTCGATGGCGATGGCACGGTGCACTACATCAGCGCCGCTGTCGAGCGCATCCTCGGGTTCGCTCCGGCGGAGATGATCGGACGGCCGATCTGGGAATTCGTACACGAGGACGACGTCGCCTACCTGAAATCTCGAGTCGCGAGCCGGATCCGAGGCGAAGGCGATCCGAAGAGGTACACGGAGGTTCGGATGCGGCACCGCGACGGTCACTTGCGTGTCATCCAGCTCCGGGGCCGGCTCTACATGGGTCGGTCTCGGACTCCCCTGGTCCTGGTCGCCGCCCGGGACGTCACGGAGCTGCGCGCCCACGATCGGCGCGGTCGAGGCTCATACACGAACCCACTCGAGGTGAAAGGGGCGCCAACGGCCCCGGCACCTCGGCGCTGATTCCCTCGGACCCACCCCCTCCCACAGCAGCAGGTTGCATTTATCGCGGCGAATCGCTACGCTACCCAACCCGCATGGTTCCGGGCGGACCGGCCCGAGGCCCTGATCTCCCCCGACAACAGACCATCGCCTGACACGGGTACCACGCCTCGGCGGCGGCGATTCTTGTGCCCCCACCAGGTCGGCGCCAGCGCGTCCCTCCGGCGAACGGTTCTTGCGCGGGCTTCCCCGACACGACCATGGACGACCGTGCGCCGCCGCGAACAGAGTAGCGACGATCGGTCCACCGAAATCAGGAGAGATGAATGCCGAAGCAAGGAAAGATCGAAATGGAAGGCGTGGTCACCGAAGTGCTGCCTGACCGCAACTACCGCGTCCTGCTGGAGAACGGCCACGAGGTGCTGGCCTATGCGGCGGGCAAGATGTCCAAGTTCAAGATCAAGGTGCTCCAGGGCGACCGCGTGGCGCTGGAGCTTTCGCCATACGATCTGACCAGGGGTCGGATAACGTATCGGTACAAGTAGGGTGCTTCGCACCGGGGGCGGCGCCTGACGGC
>CAYPGK010000005.1:6362-13559 GCA_964410055.1 uncultured Gemmatimonadaceae bacterium
GGGGTGGTGCTACGGGCGGCACAGAGGCGGCGTGCGTGACAGCCAGATTTTCGTTGCGTTGGGAGGTGAGGCGGATGTATCGTCGACGGGGTTCCCAACGTAATCCGATCGACTCGGGAGAAGGGTCATGACCGCATGGCGTGTGGGGCCGGTTGCGTGGCTGTGCCTGGCGGCGGGGATCGTCCTGCCGTCCGAGACGCTGGCGCAGGTGAAGGCGTCGCCGGAGCTGTTGGCGGAGGCGGATGCGCGGGCGGCGGCGGTGATGGA
Source organism: uncultured Gemmatimonadaceae bacterium (assembly GCA_964410055.1). GTDB lineage: Bacteria > Gemmatimonadota > Gemmatimonadetes > Longimicrobiales > RSA9 > CALBZE01. Next base: position 6,630 of record CAYPGK010000005.1, read on the forward strand.
CAAGGTGGTGGCGTGGCGGCGTGACATCCATCAGCACCCGGAGCTGTCGAACCGGGAGTTCCGGACATCGAAGCTGGTGGCGGACCACCTGCGCGGGCTCGGGTTGGAGGTCCGGACGGGGGTCGCGCACACGGGGGTGGTTGGGGTGCTGCGGGGCGGGAAGCCGGGGCGGGTCGTGGCGCTCCGTGCGGACATGGATGCGCTGCCCGTCACGGAGATGGTCGATCTCCCGTTCGCCTCGAAGGTGCGCGCGGAGTACAACGGCCAGGAAGTCGGGGTCATGCACGCCTGTGGTCACGACAACCACGTGGCGATCCTGATGGGCGTGGCCGAAGCGCTGGCGGGGATGCGGGATCGGATCGCGGGGACGGTCGTCTTCGTGTTCCAGCCGGCGGAGGAGGGGGCGCCGCCGGGCGAGAGGGGCGGCGCGGCACTGATGCTCGAGGAGGGCGTCTTCAGTGACCCGCGGCCGGAGGCGATCTTCGGGCTGCACGTCATGCCGCTCGGCATCGGGCAGATCGCTTACCGTTCCGGCGGGCTCATGGCGGCCGCGGACAACATGCGGATCGTGGTGCGCGGCCGGCAGACGCACGGTGCGCAGCCCTGGGCGGGCGTGGATCCGATCGTCGCGGCGTCGCAGATCGTGCTGGGGCTCCAGACGGTCGTGAGCCGGCAGACGGAGCTGACACGCGCGGGCGCCGTGGTCACGATCGGCAGCTTCCAGGGCGGCGTGCGGCACAATATCATCCCGGACAGCGTCGTGCTCCTCGGGACGATCCGCACGCTCGACCCGCAGATGCAGCCGCTGGTCCACGATCGGATCCGGCGTACGGCGACGAAGATCGCCGAGAGCGCCGGTGCCACGGCGACCGTCGAGATCGAGACCATGGTGCCCGTGACGTACAACGACCCTGCGCTCACGGAGGCGATGGTCCCGACGCTGCGCCGCGTCGCGGGCGAGGAGAACGTCGTGATCCCGCCGGCGACGACGACCGCCGAGGATTTCTCCTATTTCCAGCAGGAGATCCCGGGCCTCTACTTCTTCCTGGGCGTGGCGCCCGATCCGGCCACGGCCGCGCCCAACCACTCGCCTTACTTCTTCGCCGACGAGCGCGCACTCCCGGTCGGTGTCCGGGCGCTCATGCACCTGACACTGGACTACCTGGGAGCCGACAGCGCCGCGCAACCGGAATAGGGCCGATCACCTGGGGGTGCATCGTGAAGACGCGTGCATCAGTGGTCCATCGATTCGTGCCCATGGGCAACCGCGAAGGATTCACCTTCGTCGAGGCGCTCGTGAGTCTCGTCGTGCTCGTGATCGGACTGCTCGGACTGTCTCAGCTCTTCGCGTACTCGGTTCGGGCGAGCACGACCAGTTTCGCGCGCACCATGGCCCAGATCCAGGTCATGGATCTGGGGGAGCGGATGTGGCTGAATCTCGCCGATCCGGACGAGGCGACGAAAGAGTGGCAGGAACACAACCGGGCCGCTTTCCCGGGGTGGGACGGAACCGTTGTGCCGGCGGGCGATGGAAGCTACGAGATCGTGGTGCGCATGCCGGGAGGTGCGATCGCTACGCACTATCTGATTCTCCCCAGGGAGGAGCCGTCGTAAATGCGATCACACGGTTCATCCCCGCACTGGGGGCAGCGGCGCGGCTTCACGCTGGCCGAGATGCTCGTCACGATGGTGATCACATCGATCGTCATAGCAGGCGGGGTCTCGGTGTTCCTGACCATGCAACGCGCCAGGGAACAGCAGGCAGCCGTGCAGGACATCCAGGCCGAGGCGCACAGCGTCGTAGAGCAGTTGGTGAGATTGGTGCGCAACGCCGACTCGGTGGCGACGTCGAGCACCGATTCGCGCCTGGAGGTCATTGGCGGGATCACGCAGATCGCGTGCGACGCTCCGGTCTGCTGGATCGAGGCCTCGTCCGCCGACGGCCTCAGGATCGGCCCGGAGGGCGGTCCCGGCCGGCTGCTCGCCCGCTCGGTGACCGGTGTTGAGTTCCTGTACGGCCTGGACCCAGATGGGAACGGCAAGGTCGACTGCGGCGGCACGCCGACGACCAACTGCTTCGGCCCTCCCGGCAGCAAGGCCGAGGACATCCTGGGCGTCCTCATGCGTCTGCACTTCAGCGCAGAGCACGTGCGCGGACAGTTCGAAGAGACCGTCGTAGTCCACGCGGCGTTGCGGTCGCGCGTTCTCGAACGGATCAAGTTCTAGGGGCGGAACCATGAAGGACCACGTCGACAGCAGTACCGCCGGGTTTGCGCTGCCGCTGGTCATCCTGCTGCTCCTCGTGGGCACGATCGGCGGCGCCACCGTAGCCTCCGTCGCGATGCACCAGGCGCGCGGCGCGGGCTCTCTGCAAGCCTCGGTCATCGCCCTCCACATGGCGGAATCGGGCGCCGCGTATGTGGTGAACGGCCTGGCCTCGGGCGAGCTCGATTGGCCGGGGGACGGAACCTACACCGGAGCCGACCTCGCCCAGCTCGGCGACGCATCGCTCGGCGCGCCGGGCTACAGGCACGGCCTCGGCCGCTGGTGGGTCGATTCCGTCACCGTGAACGGCGATCGGGCAACCCTCTGGGTCACCGGCCAGGGCCCGGGCCCGGAGTCGGCACCGGACCGCATCCCCAGGCGGACCCTCCGGATCGAATACAAACGGGGCTCCGATTCCGTCGCGTTCCCGTTCGGAACCGCCGTCCTGGGGTGCAACGGGATCCATCTCCAGGGGTCGGCCGAGATCGACTCGTACGATTCCCGGTCGGGGCCGTACAGCCCGGCGACGGCACGCGCGAACGCGAACGTCACGACGCTCAACGGGGACCTGACGCTGCCCGGCGACACCAGGATCAGGGGCGACGTTCACGTGAACGGCAACCTGAACATCAGCGGAAGCTCCCAGGTGCAAGGGGAGGTCCTCGCCACGGGCAACATCTCCTTCGGCGGAGGCACGCCCTGCCCCACGGAAAGCGTGCGGGCGGGCGGATCCGTTTACCTGCCGTACAGCTCGTGGTGCAGCGGACAACTGGGGATGGTCGTCCAGAACACCTACGTGCCGCCACCGCCGCAGTCCTCGTGCGACGTGCTGAACGTGAACGACTTCGTGGATGGGCAGCTCGCGGCTGCGCGCGCGGAGATCGACAGTTATCAGAACGGCAACTTCTCCGGCTGGCAGCCGCTGCCGATCACCTTCGACGAGAACCCCGCCTTCGCGTCCGGTCTGTCGGTGGGGGCGACGAACGAGGTCGCGTTCGAATCCGGAACCGTGGACCAGGTCTTCGTGAATGGCGATCTGGAGCTCGGGGGGAGCGGCAAGATCCGGATCAAAGCGCCGTCGACGCCGGGGAGCGGTGGGCACATGCGCATCTTCGTCGACGGGGATGTCAAACTCGGGGGCGGAGCCCAGTTCATCATCGAGCCGGGCGCCTCCGTCGAGCTCATCGTGACCGGGACCGTGGACATCGGCGGCGGGCTGCAGAACTTCAACTCCGCACCGACCACCGTGATCAACGGCGAGGTGAGACCGTCCATTGCGATCTACTCGTCCTTCGCTGGAGCGAATGGGGTCAAGCTCGGCGGGTCGGTCGACATGTTCGCGTCGGTCTATGCCCCGAACACGACGGTCAATATCGCCGGGTCCGGCGCCTTCTACGGTTCGGTCATCGGAGGCGTCGTCAACCTCACCGGCACCGGTGATATCCATTTCGACGAAGCGCTCAGCGACGCGAACGTCGGGACGATCGGCGACGACTCCAGCTCCAGGGTGACCACCTGGATCGAGATCCTGGGGCTCGGCTGAGTCCCGGTCGGACAGACGTTACCGTCCATTGCCGAGCGGGGGCGGGGGCAAAGACATGCCCCCGCCCCCGCTCTCCATCCCCCGCCGGACCACTCACGGATCCGCCGCCAGGGTCCCGTTCTCAGGCGGTGATGCTGGCAAACAGCCGGTCGAGCGCGCGGTAGTAGGTGTCCCGGAACGACGCCTGTGTCCCGGCCACCGCCCCGGCCAGATAGAGAGCGATCAACCCGTGCATCTGCCCCCACACCTCGATCGCGAGTTGCCCGGCATCGCCATCGGGGATCAGACCGGCGCGCATGCAGTCGTCCAGACGGTCGCGGATGAAGGCGTAGCTCCGAACCCGCACCGTGCCGATCGTCCGGCGCTCCGTCGGTGTTTCCGGATTGCAGATGAAGAAGGTCCGGTAGAGTTCCGGATGGTCGAGCGCGAAGTCCAGGTACGCCTGCCCCGTGTACACGAGCCGGTGCCCGGCCTGCTCGTGCTCGAGCACCCGGTCCAGGTAGGATTGGAACGTCTGCAGATCCTCCGCGCGCAGCGCTCCGATCAGTTCGTCCTTGTTCTTGAAATGGCGGTAGAGCGCCGTCGCGGTCACGCCGACCCGGGCCGCGATCGTCCGCATCGTGAGTTGCTCGGCGCCGAGCTCGCGCTCGACCTCGCGCGCTGCATCGAGAATACGTCGTCGTGTCTCGCTCATGCGTTAACTCTGGTAAACGATGAAGCGGCGTGTGTCAAGAGGGCGCAGCCGTATCACCCGCCCGGATGGCGGTCGAGGATGCGGCGGGCGACGACCGTGGCAAGCGCCATGATCGTCTCCTGCGGGTTGACCCCGACGCCGGTCGGGAAGAGCGAGCCGTCGGCAACATAGAGGCCGGGCACGCCGTGGCGCTCGCCATCGGGAGTGCACCCGCTCGTGAGCGGGTCGGTGCCGATGCGACAGGTCCCGTTCACGTGGGCGGAGAAGAGGGCGACGCGATTGGGAGCGACCGACGCACCGGCGATGCGCGACACGTCGCCGTCCCGGGCCACGAAGACGGGCGGCGCGTGGAACGTGAAGGCGCGCCGCGCGCCGGCCGCGAGGTGAATGCGCGCCGCCGCCTGGAGTCCGGCGACGAGCGAACGGCGCTCGGTCTCGCCGAGACGGTAACGAATCCGCGTCCGCCCGTTCGGGTCCACCCACACCTCGCCGGTCGAGCGGCGCCGGTCCGCGCCGTCGCGGACCAGCACGATGAAGGAGGCCTGGCGGCCGGCGTCCGAGGCGAGTTCCCGGTGGGCGGCGCCGAAGCCAGGGAGCGCGGCCGCGCTCAACCCCGGGAGCGCCGCGGGGCACTCGATCCAGAATCCGTAACCGCCGTCGAGCCCGAGGAACTCGTCGCAGACGACGCTGAGCGGCACCCCGGTCCAGGGGTGCACCTCATCTGGATAACAACCGTTCACCAACGAAGTCGGATGGAGGCGGAGGTACTTCCCCACCCCGCCGCCACCGAGCCCCGAGCGCTGGAGGAGCGTCGGCGTGCCGATGGCGCCTGCCGCAAGGACGACGATGGGCGCATCGACGGCGAGCCGTGCCCGCGGGCGGCCCGTCGTGGGGTCGAGGACGACGCCGTGTACGCGCTTGAGCGGAGCGCGCCCTGCCCGCTCGCGAAGCTCGATACGCTCGGCCCGGACATCGGAGAAAAGTCGGGCGCCGGCCGCAAGCGCGCGTGGAATGTAGGTGACGAGCGCGCCCTGCTTGGCGCCGTAGCGGCACCCGATCGAACAGCTCCCCGCGCGCACGCACCCCTTCGCGTTGAGGTGTGCAGCGCGGGCGCGCCAGCCGAGGCGCCGCGCCCCGTCGAGGAGCGCGCGGTTGGCGGGAGAGTGTGCGTCGTCGGGGACGACTCGAGCGTGCACCTCCTCCTCGATCAGGTCGAAGATGGGCGCGAGGTCGGCGGCGCCCATGCCGCTGGTCCCGTGCACGCGCTCCCATTCGTCGAGCACGTGGTCGGGCGCGCGCAGCATCGCCATCCAGTTAACAATCGTTCCACCGCCTACGCCGCGGCCCTGCAGGAGGGTGACGGAGAGGTCGTCGGTGGCGCGCAACCCCTGGTCGGCGAAGAGACGCGGGACGAGGGCGGCCTCGTCCTCATCGAAGTCGTCGGTGGTGTGGAAGCGGCCCTCTTCGAGGAGGACGACGTCGCGGCCAGCCTCGGCGAGACGAGCGGCGAGGACGGCTCCGCCGGCGCCGGAGCCGATCACGCAGATCTCGGCGCGGATGGAGACGTCGCCCGGAACCTCGTGGCCGCGAGTGACGCCGCGCGGGATGCGGGCGGCGCCGGCGACCGCTTCGGGCCGCGCCGTTGCCGCATCGACTCGCGCCGTTGAAGCGCGGAGTGCGGTGGTTCCGGACCTGCGTGGCCCGGGCACGGGGCCGATCGGTCCGGGCCCATCGAACGCCGCGGCGGTCGCGCCGCGTGCGATCGGCTCCGCGTCCTTCGGCCTTCCCGAAAGGCGCCCCTCCCAGGCGAATTCGGGCGCGCGGCGGTGGAGTGGTCCGCGGAACCCGAGGGCCGGGTGCATGGCGGGGTGCGCGTATCCGGTGGCGAGGACGAGTCGTCGTACGGCCTGAAACAGGGTGCGTTTGAGGGCGCTCCCACTCGTCTCCCAGGCGGCGAGCCAGGCGTCCTGTGCGGCGGGCGAGCGCCTGGAGAACGGTGTGGGCCGGCCGGTCAGGACGAGGGCGGCGAGCGGGTGCTCGAAGAGGTCGAGCACGACTGCGAGCCGGCGGCGCGTATCGGGGTCCGCCCGGGCGATCCTGGCGCCGACCTCGGAGGCAAGGTCGGGGATCGGCCGGTCCGGCCCGTAGGCGGCCGGGAGGATGCGGCGGCAGAGTGCATCGAGCGCCGCCCGCTGGCGGGGTGTGAGGGTCGCCGTCGGCACGAAGGATGGATCGGCGATCGGCGGCGCGCGCGCAAGGGTGCCGTGGCCACGCCTCACTCGCGGATCAGCTCGTCCTCCGGGTTGTAACCACGCTCGCGTCGCACGATCTCGTCGACCTGCGGCTCGCCGCGCTGCCCGCGGCCGGCGCCGCCGCGGACCTCACGGGCCTTGTCCTCGGTCACGTTGCCGATCCCGCGACGGCGCCC
>CAYPGK010000005.1:13659-68624 GCA_964410055.1 uncultured Gemmatimonadaceae bacterium
GCGACGGCGCCCCGAAACCGTCGTCCACTCGCCCCGACCGTAGATCGCCATTGAACCCGCGAATGGCGTCGGGGCCCATTCCTTCCGCTCAGCCCGCTTCCCAGAACCCCTTCAGATCCTCGGGTAACTCGTCCTGCACCCGGTCGGCAAGGTCGTCGGGGAGGGTGCGGCGGAGCGAAGCGAAGGTGGCAGCGGCCGCGTGGCGTGCGGCGTCGAGGTCGGCGGTGCCGAGGTCGTCGCCGATGCGTCCGAGGAAGCGCTCGGGGGACTCGTCGGCCTCGGTTCCGGCCTCGGGCGCGACCCAGAATCCGCGCACGTCCTCTGGCAGCACGCGGTCGATCTCCTCGACCAGCGGGTCGGAGAGGCGGCCGCGGAGATGGGCGAGGACGGAGCAGGCGACGTCCGTCGCGGCGGCGGGGACGCGCCCTTCGAGCCGGTCGGCGAGGAGGTCCCAGAAGGGGCTCGGGCCCTGTTCGAAATGCGGGCCGGCGATGGCGTGGTCGCCGCGCCAGAGCTCCTTGAGGCCCGAGGGGAGCTGGTGCTCGACGTGGTCGGCCTCGGTGTCGGAGATGACCTCGCGGACCGCGGCGAAGACGGCCGCCGTGGCGCGTGCGGCGGTCTGCATGTCGGGGAGCGCGGTGAGGTCGATGACGCGCTCGAGGAAGGCGTTGTGGTCGAGCTCGGTGATCGGCCGGCCGGTCCGCTCCTCGGCCGCGCCGGTGCCGGGCGTGGCCCAGAGCTCCTTGATCTCTTCGGGGAGTTCCTCGCGCAGGTGCCGGGCCTCCTCGGGGCGGATGCGGTGGCGCAGCAGGACCAGGACGGAGCGGGCGATGTCCTCTTCGCGGTCCCGGCCCTGTTCCGGGAGCCCTCGTTCGAGTGCGCGCCAGAAGTCGTCAGCATCGCGGGCCATAGGTCCTCCGCCGGGTGTGAGCCGGGTGTGGGTTCTGCGGGCGCTGCGTCCACGCCTTCGGGCCGGGCGGCCTGCAAGATGCGCTCCCGATTGGAAGGTTGGCGGGAACGCACGTTGCCATTGCGTGGGTGTGGCGAGGAGGAGACCGGATGAGGCCAATGCTATCGGGATCGATCGGCGTCGTCGCCATTGCCGTCTTCGCTTTCGCAGCAGTGCAGCGGCAGGGTGCCAGGGAAATGTCGGACGTGCTGGTCCGCGTGCACGGCCCGCTCCAGCTGGCCGCCGGCGACAGTGCGGGCACGGTGGTCGTGGTCGGTCACGACGCGGACGTGGCGGGGACGATCACCGATCAGCTCGTCGTGGTCCGCGGCACGGTGCGGGTCACGGGGACGGTGCGCGGGAACCTGGTCGTCGTCCACGGTCGGGCCGAGCTCGGCCCGGAAGCGACGGTCGGCGAGAACGTGGTGCTCTATCAAAGCGCCCTCGAGCGCGCGCCCGGAGCTCGGGTCGGCAGCGTCGTCCACCGGCAGGCGGCGATCGAGTGGAGCCCGCTCATCGGCTGGATCTTCTGGCTGAGCCTCACGGTCGTGGTCCTGGCCGTCGCGCTGGCGTTTGCAGCGGTTGCGGGGCGCCAGCTCTTCGAGGCGGCGATCGGGATCGGGGCGCGGCCGGGGCCGGTCGTGCTGACGGCGCTGATCGTGGCGGCAGGCCTGCCGATCCTCGCCCTCCTCTCATTGATCAGCGTGATCGGCATCCCGCTCGCCATGCTGATCGGCTTCTTCGTGATCCCTGCGCTCGCACTTCTTGGGGTAGCGGTGACGGGGACCTGGATCGGCGCGGCGGCGCTCCGGCGGTGGGCGAGCGCGGAACGCTACGAGCGCGCGCGCGAGCACCCGTACCTCGCGGCTACGATCGGGGTGGTCGCGCTCCACCTCCTGGGGCTGATCCCGTTCATCGGCGCCCTGATCGTCCTGCTCGCGAGCCAGCTCGGCGCGGGCGCGCTGGTCTACAGGAGCTGGCAGCGGCTTCGCGGACGGGCGCAGCCGTGAGGCGCGACGGCGCGATCCGCGAAGCGCTGCGCGGACTCAATGCCGACGTCGCCGGGGCTGCGGGCGACTGCGGCGCCGGCCGCCGTCGCGCAAGCGCCACGGCTCCCGGGGCTGGACACGGAACTCCGAGGCGTAGCTCCCGCGGCGACCCGCGCCACGGAATCCGTAGTAGTCGGACTCGTAACGGCTACGCTCGCGGCTCTCGGCCGGGAACTCGTCCATCTCACGCTGCGCCTCCCGGTGCATCCGTTCCTGGGCGCTCATGCGGCGGCGATAGATCTCGCCGTATCCGTAGCCGAGCTCGTAACGGGTGGGCATCGCGTACTCCATCGCTGGTCGAACGTGTCGTCCCACGAATGAATCATGCAACCGGGGTACCAGTCGGAGCGGCCGGGGCCACGGGGCGAACGCGGCAATGATCGACGCGATTCGGCAGCTCGATCCGCTCCTCCAGGCGGTCCTGGCCGGGGCCTTCACCTGGGCGGTCACCGCGCTCGGCGCGGCCATCGTGTTGATCCGGCGCGACTTCCCCGCCCACCTGCTGGACGCGATGCTCGGCTTCGCGGCCGGCGTCATGATCGCCGCGAGCGTGTGGTCGCTCCTGATCCCGGCAATCGAGCTGGCCGACGCACGCGGTCAGCCCGGGTGGGCTCCGGCGTCGATCGGATTCCTCCTCGGCGCCGGCTTCCTGCGGATCGCCGACGAGCTGCTTCCTCACCTGCACCTGTTCTTGCCGACCGAACGGGCCGAGGGGTTGGCGACGAGGTGGCGGCGCACCACGCTCCTCGTGCTGGCGATCACGCTCCACAACATCCCGGAAGGGCTAGCGATGGGCGTGGCCTTCGGCGCGTCGGGCGTACTCGAGGGCGCGGCTGCCGAGTCCGCCCTCACGGGCGCCATCGCGCTCGCGCTCGGGATCGGACTCCAGAACTTCCCCGAGGGGATCGCCGTGGCGATGCCGCTGCGCCGTGAAGGCGTCTCGTCGTTCCAAAGCTTCTGGTTCGGCCAGCTCTCGGCGCTGGTCGAGCCGCTCGCGGCGTGGATCGGCGCGGCGGCCGTGCTGCGTGTCCAGGCGATCCTCCCCTACAGCCTCGCCTTTGCGGCTGGCGCGATGATCTACGTCGTGGTCGAACAGTTGATCCCGGAATCCCAGCAGCGCGGCCGGACGGACCTGGCCACGAGCGCGACGATCCTCGGCTTCACCGTCATGATGATCCTGGACGTGGCGCTGTCGTGAGGGGCTATAGCACATCCGACGGCGGACGAACGGACCGTACGCCGGGCACCGGGCGAGGTGCGCCGTTGCGACGCTTCGGCTCAGCCACCGCCCGCGCGCCGGGAAATGGCCGCGGCCTCGCCCGCGAGGCGGTCACTCACGCGCACGGGGTAGGGCGGATCTGCGGGTTCGAGTGCCCGGATCGCGTCCGGGAGTCGGGCCAGCTCCTCTGCGGCGCGGGCGCGGGCGTCGTCCAGCGTCGCGCGGCCGGCCGGGAGGCGGCGACCCGACTCCATGACCTGGACCAGGAGCGGGCGGCCGGGCAACGCTTCGTCGCGGCAGGCGATGACGTCGCCTACGGCCCTGCCGTCCGCTTCCATGCGGAACACCTGCTTGGGGCCGGGGAGGATCGGCTTGCCGGGGGAAAGCTTGACGCGCCCCTGGCCGGCGTACTCCGTCAGCTTGTAAGCCATGTCGAGGGCCGGCGCATCGGAGGATACGCCCATGCGGGTGCCGACGCCGAAGGCGTCGATCGGCGCGCCTCTCGCGACGATGCGCGCGATCTCGTCCTCGTCGAGCCCGCCGCTCGCGAAGATCTCGACCTCGCCGAGCCCGGCGCGGTCCAGGATCTCGCGGGCGCCGAACGCCAGCTCGGCGAGGTCGCCGGAATCGAGGCGGACGGCGCGGACGCGGAACGCATCCCCCAGCTCGCGGGCGAGCTCGACCACCCGCCGCACGCCCTCCAGCGTGTCGTAGGTGTCGACGAGGAGCGTCGTCTCGGGATAGGTGCGCGTGAAGGCGCGGAACGCGTCCATCTCCCGGTCGAACGCCTGGACGAAGCTGTGCGCCATCGTCCCGGCGATGGGGACGCCGTACACCCGACCGGCGAGGACGTTGCTCGTCGAGGCGACGCCGGCAACGTGGAAGGCGCGAGCCGCCTTGAGTGCGGCGTCGGTCCCGTGGATGCGTCGCATGCCGAAGTCGACGACCGGGCGCCCGGCTGCGGCGTGGACCACCCGCGCCGTCTTGGATGCGACGACGGTCTGGAAGTGGAGCTGGTTCATGACGAACGTCTCGGCGAGCTGCGCCTCGAGGATCGGCGCCTCGACCTCGAGGAGCGGCTCGTTCGCGAAGAAGGGCGTGCCTTCGGGGAGCGCCCAGACGTCGCCGGTGAAGCGGAAGCCGCGCAACCAGTCCAGGAACTCGGGCGCGAAGCCGGGGAGCGTGCGGAGGTAGTCGATCGCGGCGTCGCCGAAGTGGAAGTTCTCGAGGAAGCGGAGCGCGTCGTCGAGGCCGCAGGCAAGGAGGAAGTTGCGGCGCTCGGGGAGCCTGCGGCTGAAGAGGGAGAACACGGCCCGGCCGGCCATTCCCTCGCGCCAGTAGGCCTGTGCCATGGTCAGCTCGTAGAGGTCGACGAAGAGGGCGACGTTCTCGTCGTCGACCCAGGGCGTGTCGGTGTTCATCTGCGGCCCGGCTCGACGGTGGCGGTCGTGGGGGCGGCCGGGCGCGGTGGGCCGCCCCCGGCGCGGATCATGGCACGCGGGTGCACGATCCACGCCGGGGCGCAGCGGGTGGATCAGGCGCGTTCGAGCTCGGCCCAGCGCTCGGCGTCGACCGCGCCGGGAAGGGCGTGCGCGCGGACCGCATCCCAGAACGCCGTGCCCGGGCTACCGATGTGGCGGGCGAAGCGTCCGTCGTGGTAGACGTAGACCGCGCCGGTCCGCTCGTCCTTCACCACGTGGGTCTGCGTGGTCGCCGGCCCGGCGGCGGCGGTGCCGCCGAAGCCGAAGGCGCGGTCGGGCCAGGTCTGCGGCCACGAGTAGAGGTTGACCTCCTCCGGCGCGGGGCGCGGCAGGCCGGCTCGCTCCCGGTCTGCATCGATCCGCTGGAACGCATCGTACAGCACCCGGTTCATCCGCTCACTGAACAGACGAACCCTCTCCCCGTAAATCTTCCGCTCGAGCATGCCGTTACCCTCGCAAGGGAGCACGATAAGTGGTTGCGACAGCATGCGTGGCGGGCGAGTGCGCGTCAAGGTCCCCCGACCCGGGCCGCCGGGCAGGAGCTGCCCCTTTCGCAAAGCGATCCAAGCGCGCATCTTGCGCCGCTTTCCAGAATGCAGTTCGAAGGACGAGGTCACGGATCATGGCGTGGACGATCGAGGACTCCCGCGAGCTCTACAACCTCGACGGGTGGGGCATCGGCTACTTCGATATCAACGAGAAGGGGCACGTCACCGTGCACCCGACGCGGGAACCCGAGCGCGGGCTCGACCTCTTCGAGCTGGCGACCGACCTCGAGGCGCAGGGCGTCGGGCTTCCGCTCCTGCTCCGCTTTTCTGACATCCTGCGCACACGGATCGAGTCGCTCACCGAGCGGTTCCACGCGGCGATCGAAGAGTTCGGCTACGAAGGGACGTACACGACGGTCTACCCCATCAAGGTCAACCAGCAGCGGCACATCGTCGAGGAGATCGTCGCGTTCGGCGAGCAGTACAACGTCGGCCTCGAGGTGGGCAGCAAGCCCGAGCTCCAGGCCGTCCTCGCGCTCACGGAGCGCACGGATCACCTGATCGTCTGCAACGGCTACAAGGACGAGGAGTACATGCGCCTGGCCCTCATGGGCCAGAAGCTCGGGCACAAGGTGCTGATCGTCCTCGAGAAGAACGGCGAGGTGGACACGCTGCTGCGCGTGGCCGAGGAGATGGACGTGGTCCCGACCGCGGGCGTGCGGATCAAGCTCTCGGCGACGGGGGCCGGCCGATGGTCCGAGACCGCCGGCGAGCGAAGCAAGTTCGGCCTGAACTCCTCTCAGCTCGTCCGCGTCCTCGACAAGCTCGAGGCCGCCGGCCGCCTCGACATCCTCAAGATGATCCACTTCCACATGGGGTCGCAGATCCCCGACATCCGCAACATCAAGCAGGCGATGACGGAGGTCGCGCGGTTCTACGTGGAGCTCCGCAAGTTGGGCGTGGAGATCGAGTACGTGGATGTGGGCGGCGGGCTCGGCGTCGACTACGACGGCTCGCGCTCGACCGCGGCGGCCAGCGTGAACTACTCCATGCAGGAGTACGCGAACGACATCATCTACTCTCTGGCCGAGGCGGCGCGGGAGAACGACGTGCCGATGCCGCACGTGATCTCGGAGTCCGGGCGGGCGCTCACCGCGCACCACGCGCTCCTGCTCGTCAACGTAATCGACGTGGAGACGCAGATCGAGGAGGAGCCCGGCGAGGTCCCCGAGGACGCGCACGCGCTCGTGCACGAGCTCGCCGCCACGCTGCGCGACCTGGACGAGCGCAGCCTGCGCGAGACGTACCACGACGCGACGTTCGCCAAGGAGCAGATGCGTGTGCACTTCAACAGCGGCGTGCTCACGCTCCGGGAGCGGGCCCACGCCGAGCGCCTCTTCCTTGCGATCATGAACCGCGTCGCGCGCCTCGCCTCGGAAGACCCCGAGGAGTACGAGGACATCCTCCCCGAGCTCGAAACGGTCCTGACCGACCGCTACTTCTGCAACTTCTCGGTCTTCCAGTCTCTGCCCGACTCGTGGGCGATCGACCAGCTCTTCCCGATCCTGCCGATCCACCGGCTGAACGAGGAGCCGGTCCGGCGCGGCACGCTCCAGGACGTGACGTGCGACAGCGACGGCAAGATCGACCGCTTCATCGGCTGGCGCGAGCCGAAGCCGAGCCTGGAGCTGCACACCTTCCGCGCCGGCGAGCCGTACGTGCTCGGGATCTTCCTGACCGGCGCATACCAGGAGATCCTGGGCGACCTGCACAACCTCTTCGGCGACACGAACGCCGTCCACATCCGGCTAACCGACAGCGGCTACGAGGTCGGCCACCTGGTCCACGGCGACACGGTCACGGAGGTGCTGAACTACGTTCAGTTCAACGCGCAGGACCTGGTCGCGACGTTCCGGCGCAAGGTCCAGAATGCCCGCGACCTGACGCGCGCCGAGGCGAACGGGTTCATCGCGGACTACATCGCGGGGTTGGCCGGGTACACGTACCTGGAGGGCGAGCTCTAGGCCGGGACGACGGCGCGTGGGTGCTGCCGACTACGCTTCGGTGGGGCCTGCCGCCGAGGGCGCGGTTGCGGGCGCACCGCGGCTGACCGAGGCCCAGAGTCGCGCGAGGACCAACGCCGCGAGGGCGGCGACCACGGTGAGCGTGCCGGCCAGGGCGTAGCGGCCGTAGATCCAGTAGCCGGTGGCGAAGAGCGCCGAGTAGACGGCGAAGCACCCCGCGACCATGGCGAGGATCCCCCGGGGCACGGCCCAGTGCTCGCCCGCGCTTGGGAGCGGTGCGCCCTCCGCCTCGGCACGCCTCACCACTCGATCCCACCCGGGCCCGCCAGGGCGGACCAGTCCGTAGAACCTGCGGAGCACCGCCTCGTCGGTGGGCCGGGTGAGCAGCGTGACGGCGACCCACGCGACGGTCGTCACCCCCACCCCGATCAAGAGCTTCGCTGAGGCGGAGAGCGGCGCTCCCGGGAACAGCGCCGGGTGCGCCAGCTCGAGATAGACGGCGACGAGGAAAGAGACGGTCATCGCCGCGATCTCGCTGTACGCGTTGATCCGCCACCAGAACCAGCGCAGGATGAAGAGCAGCCCGGTGCCGGCGCCGATCTGGAGCAGGATCTGGAACGCCTGTAGCGCGTTCTCGAGCCAGAGCGCGAGGGCTGCGGAGAGGACCATGAGCGCCGCCGTCGAGGCGCGGCCGACCGCGACGAGGCGTCGGTCATCGGCGTCGGGGTCGACGAACCGCTTCCAGAAGTCGTGCGCCACGTAGGACGCGCCCCAGTTCAGGTGCGTCGAGATCGTGGACATGTAGGCGGCGGCGAGGGAGGCGAGGACGAGCCCGAGCAGCCCGGCGGGCAGGAACGTCAGCATGGCCGGGTAGGCCAGGTCGTGGCCGATGATCCCCGTCGGGACGCCGGGGAACGCGGCGCGGATCGACTCGAGCGTCGGGAAGACGACGATCGAAGCGAGCGCGACCAGGATCCACGGCCACGGCCGTAGCGCGTAGTGGGCGACGTTGAAGAGGAGCGTCGCCGCCGTCGCCTCACCCTCGTCGCGGGCGGAGAGCATGCGCTGCGCGACGTATCCGCCGCCGCCCGGCTCGGAGCCCGGGTACCAGACGCTCCACCACTGCACCGCGAGCGGGATCACGAGGAGCGGGACGACCGCCGAGGCGTCGCCGAAGTCGGGGAGCAGCGAGAGCCGGCCGGCGACGTCGGGGTGCGAGAGGAGCGCCGCGAGCCCGCCCACGTCCGGGTGCCTCACCGCAACCACCGCGGCGCCGATCGAGCCGACCATCGCCACGCCGAAGAGGATGAAATCGGTGAGCAGGACGCCGGTAAGGCCGCCGATCATGCTGAAGAGCATGGTCGCGCCGCCTGCGAGCGCGACGGTCGCGAGCGGCGAGAGGCCGAGCATCACGCCCGCGATCTTGATCGCCGCGAGCGAGACGGTCGCCATGATCATCACGTTGAAGAACACACCCAGGTAGAGGGCGCGGAAGCCGCGGAGGAAGGCGGCCGGGCGGCCGGAGTAGCGGATCTCGTAGAATTCGAGGTCGGTAGAGACCTCGGCGCGGCGCCAGAGCTTTGCGTAGACGAAGACCGTGAGCATCCCGGTCAGCAGGAACGCCCACCACACCCAGTTCCCCGCCACCCCGTTCTGCCGGACGATGTCGGTGACCAGGTTCGGCGTGTCCGTCGAGAAGGTGGTCGCGACCATCGAGGTGCCGAGCAGCCACCAGGGCATCGACCGGCCGGAGAGGAAGTACTCGGTCGTGCTCTTGCCGGCGCGCCGCCCCGCCCAGAGCCCGACGGCCAGGACGACGGCGAAGTATGCGGCGATGATCGCGAGGTCGGTGACGGACAGGTTCAAGTGCTCTCCCGCGTTGCGGTTTCGGCGGGTTCTACGTCGGCCGATTGCGGCGGTTCCGCCGGGTTCGCACCCGGGTTCGTGAACAACAGCACATCCGCCCTGCCCCGATTCTCGTCGACCGGCGGCCGGGCGAGGTCCCCGGCCGGGATGCCGGTCAGGATCAGCATGCGCGTGCCAGGCGCCCGACGCTCGACACGGGCGGGGATGCCGTGGCCGAAGTCGCTGTGGAACGCGCCGGTCATGTGCACGACGAGCGCGCCCGGCCACCGCTCGCGAGCGGCCACGATCGACTCCGCCATCGTCTCATCCTTGATGCACTGCGCCTGGTAGTAGCGCTCCATGGCGGCGCTCGCCTCCCCGGCGCCCGCATGGCCTCCCATCGCCTGGAGGAAGCGCTCGTAGTAGGCGTCGCGGGGGCAGTCGATGTCGCGGGCGATGTACGCCTCGCGCTCCGCGGCGGGGAGGGCAAGGAGCGTGTCCAGCCCGCCCGAGGCGACCAGGGCGGCGTAGCGGCGCGGCACGTTCGCGGCGACCACCGGCCAGCCGCGCCCGCGTGCGAGCTCGACGAGCGGCCGGTAGTCGGTGGCGTAGTTGGGCCACGGCCGCGCACCGGCGAGGAACTCCTCCTCGGAGATCCTGCCGGCCAGGTAGTCGTCGAGCACGGGCTGGACGTCCCGTTCGAACATCTCGAGCGAGAGGACGACGTCGTCGCCCCGAGCGGCGAGCGCGTCGAGGAGCGCGTGCTGGAGCCGGTGCGTCCCGGCGTCGTCGTGCTGCTCGCCGAAGAAGACGACGTCGGCGGCGGCGGCGCGGTCTGCGAGACCGGCCACGTCCAGGGTACGGCCGGCGTCGGCGTCAACGATCCGATACGGCGCTGCGGCCCCGTCGGCCGGCTGTGGCGCGGGCGTGGAAGGAGGCCGGCCGGCGCACGCGGCGGCGACCAGGAGCGTGAGCAGGAGCGGTGTATGGCGAACGAATCCGTTCATGGCTTCCCCGTCGGGCTGGCGACTCGGGCCGGGTCGGCCCGTGCTGACCCGGCAAGGTACGCCCGACGGGCGACCCACTTCAAGGCAGTTCGTGCCCGCACCATTTTGCCGCTCGGGTCGGCCGGTCGGCGCGGTCAAGCGGGAGGCGGCACACCGCGCCTTCGCCGACTCGCCGCACGGGCGCGGCCGGCGCCCGGCCCCGAGGACGAGCAGCGCGGGGAGGCGTGGCGCGACCAGGCGTCGAGGCCATGATGCGCCGATCCCGACCCCGCGCCCCGGCCATACCGGCCGGGAGCAGGGTCGGGATCGTTCAGGCGACGTCGAAGGTTCCGACGCTCAGTCGCCAGCTGCCTGCGTTCAGTCGCCAGCCACCGGCTGCGGCGAGAAGCCGGCCTTCTTCCGTTCCGCCTCCAGCTCGCGCGCCCGCTCGCTCGAGATGAAGCGACGCTTGACCCACGCGCCGATGTCGTCGAAGTACGTGTACGCCACGGGCACGACCAGCAGCGTGAGCAACGTCGACGTGATCAACCCGCCGATCACGGCGCGCGCCATCGGCGCGCGGAACCCGCCGCCCTCGCCCAGTGCCAGAGCGATCGGCAGCATGCCGAAGATCATCGCCGCCGTGGTCATCATGATCGGACGCAGACGGACCGCACCCGCCTCGACCAGCGCTGTGAAGCGGTCGGCGCCCTGCATCCGCCGCTCGTTCGCGTTGTCGACGAGGAGGATCGCGTTCTTCGTCACGAGACCCATCAGCATGATCACGCCGATCATCGACATCATGTTCAGCGTGTCGTCCGTGATCAGCAGCGCGAGCAGCACGCCGACCAGCGAGAGCGGCAGCGAGAGCATGATCGCGAGCGGCTGCGTGAACGACTCGAACTGGCTCGCCAGGATCAGGAAGATCAGGATCACGGCGAGCAGGAGCGCCTCGATGACGTAGCCGACCGTCTCGATGAGCTGCTCGGTCTCGCCGCCGAGGCGGACCGAATAGCCCGGCGGCAGATCCAGCTTCGACGTCTCCTGCATGATCAGCGACGACGCCTCGGAGATCGACAGCCACGGCTCGGTGTTGGCCGACACGGTGGCTATGCGCTGGAGGTCCTTGCGGTCGATCTGCGCGGGCGCCTCGCCCATCTCGATGCGCGCGACCTGGCCGAGCGGGACGATCATCGCCTCGCCGCTCTGGCCGCGCATCATCGTCGCGACCGGGAGCGTTGCGAGGTCGTGCGGCGAGACGCGCTGCGACGGGTCGACCTGGACCACGACCTCACGCTCCTCGCCCGACGGATCTTCCCAGCGCGTGGCCGTCTGACCGGCCAGGAGCGGCTGGACCGTCATGGCGACCTGGGCGATGTCCAGCCCGACCTCGCTCGCCAGGTCGCGGTTCACCTCGATCCGGAACTCGGGGCGCGGATCGCCCATCGACGACTGCACGTCGACGATCCCCGGGATCGCGGCGACGACATCGGCCACCTCGCCGGCAATGCGCTGCAACTCGCGCACGTCGGGGCCGCGCACCTCGACGGCGAGGGGCGCCTGCGGGCCGCCGAAGCCGCCCGCATCCAGCACGGCGATGTCGACGCCGAACGTGTTCGCCAGGCGCTTGCGCGCCTCGACCATCAGCTCGTCCTGCGAGAGCGAACGCTCCTTCGGCGGCACGAGCTTCACGTAGATCTCGCCGGCCGTGACCGTCCCGACCAGGCCGGAGCCGATCGTGGTGTACGTGAAGTCGATCCCCTCCAGCTCGCCCAGCGCTGCCAGGAGCTGCATCGCCTTGTCGCGCGTGTACGCCAGGCTCGAGCCCTCCGGCGTCTCGAACGTGACCGAGAACTCGGAGTTGTCCGAGTCCGGGAAGAACCCGCCGCCGATGAACGGGAAGAGCATGAACGCGCCGACGAACGACGCCGCGGCAAGGGCGAGCGTCGTCTTGCGGTGGCCGAGGACCCAGCGGATCACGCCCCGGTACCGCCCCGCCTGGCGGTCGAACCAGCGGTTGAATCGGCCGATCACGCGCGTCAGGATGTTGCCGCCCCCGCCCTTGTGCGGGTCGACGCCCCACCACGCCGAGAGCATCGGCGTCAGCGTGAACGAGACGAAGAGCGAGACCAGGACCGCCCACGCCACCGTCAGGCCGAACTGGAAGAAGAAGCGGCCGATGATCCCGCCCATGAACGCGACGGGCACGAACACCGCGACGATCGAGAAGGTCGTCGCCATGACGGCGAGCACGATCTCGCGCGTGCCGCGGCCCGCCGCCGTGAAGTGGTCCTCGCCCATCTCGCGGTGGCGCACGATGTTCTCGATCACCACGATCGCGTCGTCGATCAGGATCCCGATCGAGAGCGAGAGCGCCATCAGCGTCAGGTTGTTGAGCGTGAAGCCCAACGCGTCCAGGAGGATGAAGGCGCTGATGACCGAGACCGGCAGCGCGAGCGAGGTGATCGCCGTCGCCTTCCAGTCGTTGAGGAAGAGCATGACGACCACAATCGTCAGGAACGCGCCCAGGAGCAGCTCGTGGATGACGCTCTGGACGGACTGACGGATCGTGACGGAGTTGTCGCGCACGACCTGGATCGAGACGTCGCCCGGGAGCGAGCCGCGAAGATCGTCGATCGCGGCCAGGACTTCGTCGGCCACCTCGACGGTGTTCGCGCCCGAGACCTTCAGGATGTCGATGGCGACGGCGCGCGCGCCGTTCACGAACGCGAGCGAGCGCTCCTCCTCGCCCCCCTCCTCGACGCGGGCCACGTCGCGCAGGCGGATCGGCCCGCCGGGGCGCACGGCGACGATGACGTCGCCGAACTGCCGCGCCTCGGTGATGCGGCCGGCGACGCGGACGAGCTGCTCGCTGCTGCCACGCTCGATGCGGCCCGCCGGCGCTTCCAGGTTCTGCTGCCGGAGCGCGCCCATGACCTCGGGGACCGAGACGCCCAGCGAGCGCAGCCGGTCCGGCTCGAGGAAGACGCGCACTTCCTTCTCGACGCCACCAGCGATGCGTACCTCACCGACGCCGGAGATCGACTCGAGCCGGCGCCGGATCGTCTCGTCCGCGAGCGTCGTCAGGTCGACCGCATCGCGCTCCTCCGATGAGAGCGCGATCGACATGATCGGCATTGCCGTCGGGTCGAACTTCTGCACGACGGGCGGCTCGATGTCCGCGGGCAGCTCGCGGCGGATCGCTTCGATCTTCGCCCGTACGTCCTGCGCCGCGACGTCGACGTTGCGGTCGAGCTCGAACTCGATCATCACGAGCGAGACGCCCTCGACCGACATCGACGTGATCTGGTTCACGCCCTCGATCGGGTTGAACGCCTCCTCGAGCCGCCTCGAGACCTCGCGCTCGATCGTCTCCGGGCTCGCGCCCGGGTAGATCGTCTGCACGGTTACGAACGGGATGTCGACCTCGGGGAACTCGTCGATCGGCAGACGCCGGAACGAGAAGAGCCCCAGGACGATGAGCCCGAGCATCACCATGGTGGTGAAGACCGGGCGTCGGATTGCGAGGCCGCTCAGGCCTCCTCCACTCGAAGACATCTCAGCCCTCCCCGCCAGCCGCAGCCTTCGCCACCGCGCCGCCGCCGACCACGCGCACCGCCGTGCCCGGCTCGATCGCGGCCACAGGCGTCGCGATGACCTGCTCGCCCTCCGACACGCCCGACTGGATCGCGATCAGCCCGCTCAGGTCGTCCCGGAGTCCCGTCTGCACGGGCCGCCGCGCAATGCGGCCGTCCTCGACGACCAGGACGAACGACTGGGCGCCGCTACCGCGCACCGCCGCCACCGGGACCACGAGCGCGCCCTCGACCTGCTCGCCCACGATCCTGCCGGTCGCGAACTGACCGGCGACCAGCGAGCCGTCCCGGTTCGGGAGCTGCACGTAGACGCCGACCTGGCGCGTGCGCAGGTCCGCCATCGGCTCGATCCTGTCGACCGTGCCCCGCAGCTGGAGGCCCGGGTGCGCGTCCAGCGTGAAGACGACTTCCATCCCCGGACGGATCCGGGCGGCCGCCTCGATCGGGACCTGGCCGGACAGCTCGAGGCGCTCGGTGTTCACGACCGTGAACAGCTCCTGCCCCGGATAGACGGCCTCGCCCGTCTCGACCTGGCGCACGCTGACCACGCCGTCGATCGGCGCGACGATCGTCGTATTCACCGCCTGCTCGGCCGCGGCGGCGGCCTGGGCGCGCGCGGCCTCGTACCCCGCCTTCGCGGCGTTGAAGTCGATGTCCGACATCGCGCCCGCTTCGTGCAGGATGCGGGCGGACTCGAGGCGCTGCGTCGCCAGGGCGAGGTTCGCCTCGGCCGCAGCCGCCTGCCCGCGGATGCCCTCGGCATCGATCGTCGCCAGGACCTGACCCTTCCTCACACGCGTGCCCCGGTCGACCCGCACTTCGGAGACCGTGCCCGCGACCTGCGCCTTCACCGGGACCATGCGGTAGGGCATGAGAGAGCCGGTGAGCACGGCGCCGGCGGCCAGATCGGCGCGCTGCGCTACCGCGACGTCGGCGGCGCCAAGCTCGACGACCACCGTCTCCTCGGCCGCAGCCTCCGCCGGCTTGCCACCCTCACGTCCGCACGCCGCAACCGAAAGAAGGAGCACGGCCACCAGGCCCGGGCCGGCGGCCCCCTTCGCTACACTGTATCGCATCGTCGGAGATCCTCTGGTCTATTCGTGGTCCGCTTCGATCATTCACCGCCGGCCGGGGCACCGCTCCCGGCCGGAACACGTCCGCCGGCGACGGCGCCGCTGCCGCCGAGCGCGCGGAGCAGCGCCGCATCCGCGATATGGAAGTCCGTCAAAGCCTGCGCGAGATTCGTCCGCGCCTGAAGGAGCGCAAGCCGAGCCTCCGAAACCTCGAGCTGCGTCGCAAGTCCCTTCTCGTACTGCAGCTCCGTCAGGGCGTAGACCCGGTCCGCCTGATCGACCGTGCGACGACGCGCGTCGATCGCGGCTCGCGCCCGCTCCCGCTCGCGCAGCGCCTGCTCGTACTGCAGCTCGACCGCTTCCTTCAACTGCTCGAGCTGGAGGCGCGCCTCCTCGACCGCGACCTGCGCGGCCTCAACCTCCGCCGAGCGCTTGAAGCCGTCGAAGATCGGGAGCTGCACCGAGACGCCCGCGTACCAATCCTTGCGCGCATCGGCCGAGAAATCGAACACATCGACCGGGAACATCTGGCGGCCGTACGTCATGTGCACGGCGACCGTCGGAAGGAACGACCGCTTCGCGATCTTGAGCTGCTGCTCGCGGATCGCGATCTGACGCTCCGCCGCTTCGAGCGCAGCCCGACGCTCCAGCGCCGCCCGCTCCGCGGCGCCCGGCGCAGACAGCGCCTCGCCCACCGACGCCTCGAGCGACGTCGTCAACTCGAGCGGCCGGTCCATCGGCACGTTGAGCAGCCGCTTCAGGTCGAGCTCTGCCATGTCGGCGGCGTTACGCGCCTGGATGAGCTGGGGCCGGAGGTTCTCGGTGGCCACCTCGGCACGCATCACGTCGAGATCCGAGGCGTGGCCTGCCCGCTGCCGGAGCCGCTCCTGCTCGAGGAACGCCTCCGCCTGATCCAGCGCCGCCCGGGCGATCTGCTCCATCTCCCGGGCGAGGAGCGCCCGGTAGTACGCTGTCCGGACCTGCTGCTCGACCTCCGCCACTTCTTCGGCCAACCCCAGGCGCGCGGCCTCCTCGAAGTGCGCCGCGATCTCGAGCGCCGCACCGACGCGGCCCCCCGAGTACAGGAGCTGCGTGCCCGTGACCGACGCCACGTACGTGTTCTTCTGGCCGAACGGAAGGTTGCCGAACAACTGCCCGAGGCCGCCGAGCCCCGCGAGCGGCGCCCGGTCCTCCAGGTACTGGATCCGGTCCTCCAACGGCAGCGTCGGGTCCGGTTCGAATTTCAGGGAGTCCGGCAGCTCGAACGACGTGCCGGACGAGAACGGCGACTCGAACGTCCGGGTGTACGAAAGACTCGCGTTGATCTGTGGCAGCGCCGCCGACCGCGCGGACTTCACCTGCGCGGCCGCACGGTCTACCTGCGATCGCGCCAGTCGAACCTCCTGGCTCTCCCGGAGCGCCCGCGCGACCGCCTCCTCCACGCTCAGCCGCTCCACCGCGCCCGACGCCGGATCCGGATCCGCCGCCTGCGCCCACATCGGCCCGGCACTCCACAACCCGAGCGCCAGGGCCATCCCCACGACGCCAATCGATCTCATTCTATCGACCACTCTCTCGATTCGTGATCCGCTACGTTCCGGTCGCCTTCACGACACTCTCGGTCGACGACGACTCCCCCGCCTCCCGTCGAGCCCGGAACTCCCTCCAACGCTCCAACTTCGTCGCGAACTCATCCAGCATGAACGAATGGAACCACTGCCACTCCGTCAAGCGCCGCCGCCCCACCACCTCATCCTCGCCCAGCAGCGTCTTCCCCAGCTCGAGCACATCGTGCGTCCGCTGCATCCGCTGCTGCGCCACCGCGTAGATCCGCTCCCACGGCTGGTCGACGATGCGGTAGTAGTCCCGCCGATCCCCGGGCGAGCTCACCCGCTCCACCACGCCCAACTGCTCCAGCCAACGCCCGTTCAGACTGATCGACGCTTTGCTGACCTGCAGATCCTCCGCGATCTGCTCGAGCGACCTTTGCTCCTCCTGGAGCAACAGGTAGCCGAGCATCCTCCCGCCGATGCGGGGGATGCCTTGCTCCTCGGCAACGATGCCGAGCCGCTCAATGAACTCCCGAGCTCCGTCCGTCATGACACCCCGTGATACAGCCCATGCAAAACGTCGTTTTATACGTTCAATCCAACTTAAACGATCCACCCCGCGCGTGGGAAGGGGGGCGGGCGGATTGTTACAAAGGCGGGGGTGGCAGGTCGCTGCGAGCGCGTGGGGCCGGAGGACGTGCGGGGGGATTGCGGTGAGGCGGGAATGGCTGACGTTGGCTGACGTTGGCGGAGTTGGCGGAGTTGGCGGAGTTGGCGGAGCTGGCGGGCGGCGTCGGCGGGCGGGGCGAGGCGGGCGGGGGCGGCCATGCGGCGCACCGCCCCCACCGCGTGCGGCGTCCGCTCAATCCGTCAGCCAGCTGTACTTCGCGGGCTCGTCGATGATGCGCGCCGTGCCCCGGACCACGCACGTCGTCGGGTCTTCGGCCACGTGTACGGGTACGCCCGTCGCGGCGGCGATCAGTCGGTCCAGGCCGCTGAGCAGTGCGCCGCCGCCTGCCAGCGAAATGCCTCGATCGACGATGTCGGCTGCGAGCTCGGGCGGTGACTTCTCCAGCGCGCGGATCACCGCATCCACGATCTGCTGGACCGGCTCGCGGATCGCCTCGCGCACGTCGCCGCTGGTCAGCGTGAGGCTCTTCGGCAGCCCGCTCATCAGGTCACGGCCGCTCACGACCATCGTGCGCGACTCCTTGCTGTCGTCCGCGACGCCGAGCCGGATCTTCACCTGTTCGGCCGTCTGGTCTCCGATCACCAGCCCGTAGTTGCGCCGGATGTGCGCCGCGATCGCCTGGTCCAGCCGGTCGCCGCCCACGCGGATCGCCGTGCCGCTGAGGATCCCGCCGAGTGCGATCACCGCGATCTGCGTGGTTCCGCCGCCGATGTCGACGACCACGTGCCCGTCGGCCCCGTCGACCGTCAGCCCCATCCCGATCGCGGCGGCGATCGGCTCGGGGACCAGCCGCACCCCGCGTGCGCCTGCCGCCAGCGCGCTCGACTCGATCGCACGTCGCTCGAGCGCGGTCAGCCCCGTCGGCACCGCGGCCACCACGTGCACCCAGGCCGCTTGATGCCAACGGCGGATCGCACGCTTCAGGAACTGACGGAGCATCTCCTCGGCGAGCGTCACGTCGGCGATCACGCCGTCGCGCAGCGGACGCACCGCCTCCAGCGAGCCCGGCGTCCGCCCGAGCATCCGCTTGGCCTCGGAGCCCACCGCCTTGATCGTCCGGCCTGCGGTCTCGACCGCGACCACCGAGGGCTCGTTCAGCACGACTCCGCGCCCTCGCATGTGAACGAGGGTGTTGCCCGTACCCAGGTCGACGCCGACCGCGCTGCCGGACCGTCTGCTCACCGGGAAGATGCCAAACACGCGAACCTCCGCAACGTCATCACACGCAGATCTTTATGGGGACGTAGGGTTGACGAGCGAAGGCCGGCGGCGTCACAGGGCGCGGCGAGGCCGGCAGGTCGAGTGGAGGTGCGTCCGGCGCCCATATGAAAACGGGGCGGGCGACGCTCGCGCGTCGCCCGCCCCGATCCACGACTCACCCGGTCGGCGTCGGGCTCGGCGCGTGCCGCGCCGCCCCTCCGCCTCCCGCCTGGCCGCTGCCCTTTACCGCCGCTTCCGGGAAGCCACCTGCTCGGCCATTCGCAGCGCGGCGTAGGCGTTCACGACGCCGCCGGTGGCGGAGAGCTGGCCGAAGTCGACGCGTTCGCCCTGTGTGCCGGGTCGGACGACGGAAAGGCCGGCGTAGGGGGTGGCGGATTCGAGGATGATCCGCTTCACGTCGGCGGCGTCGAGCTCGGGGTAGTAGGCCATGATGAGCGCGGCGAGCCCCGAGACGACGGGGGCGGCCATGCTGGTCCCGGAGTTCCGATCGTAGGCGTTGCCGGGCATGGTCGAGAGGATGTCGACACCCGGCGCGAAGACGTGCACCTGGCCACGGCCATAGTTGCTGAAGGGCGCGGGGAGCTGGTCCGCGCCGCGCCAGGAGGATGCGCCGACCTCGATCCAGAGGCGGGCAGAGTCGCCATCCGCGAGGTAGCGCGTGGGGAAGTTCGGCTCCGCGTCGAGGTTCGCGCCGTCGTTGCCCGCGGCGTGCACGAGGAGAACGCCCTTGGAGTCGGCGTAGCGGACGGCCTCGTCGACCGCGGGCTTGTACGGCGAGAAGCCCTTGCCGAAGCTCATGTTGATGATGTGGGCGCCGTTGTCGACGGCGTAGCGGATCGCGTTGGCTACGTCCTTGTCGCGCTCGTCGCCGTCGGGCACGGCACGGATCGCCATGATGCGGACGCCGGTGGCGACGCCGTCGATCCCGATCCCGTTGCCTCGCGTCGCGGCGATGATCCCGGCGACGTGGGTCCCGTGGCCGGCGTCCGGCCCCACGACGTCGGCGTTGCCGTAGAAGCGCTCGGTGGTGTCGGCGTAGTCGTCGCCGACGATGTCGCGCGGATCGAAATTGGGATCGAGTCCGAAATTGACCAGGTTCTCGATGTTCGTCAGCTCTTTCTTGACCCGCTCGGGCGTGATCCCATCCGACGCGAGCTGGAGGTAGATCTCCTTGGCCCGCTGCACGTCGGCCCGCGGCGAGACGATGGACCGGACGTTGGCGACGGTCAGCGAATCGCCGCCGAGCTGGGCGCGCAGCAGTGCGGTGAACTGGTCGAGCGCCGCGTCGATCTGCCGGAGCTGCATGAGGAAGCCCTCCATCTCGGCGCGCTCGTCCCTGTACGCGGCCTCGACCACGTCGCACGGGCTTCCGTCGGGCGCGGTCCCTGCGCCGCCGCCCGCGAGGCACGCCGCGTACAGGCGCGTCACCTCGTAGGTGTCGTGGTGGACGTGGCTGCCGTCACGGCCGCCGATGAAGTTCCAGCCGTGGACGTCATCGACGTAGCCGTTGCCGTCGTCGTCCTTGCCGTTCCCGGGAATCTCGCCCTCGTTGACCCAGAGGACGTCGACCAGGTCCTCGTGCTCGATGTCGACGCCGCCATCGATGACCGCGACGACGACGGTGCGCCGGGGCTGCTTCCCGGCGAGGAGGTCGCGGTACGCGCGCTCGACGGCCGCCCCGTGCACGCCATCGGTCACGGCGTCGAGGTGCCACCAGGCCTCGGGCGCGGCGGTCAGCGGCGCGTCCGCAGGACGGACGGCGGGCCGTTCCGCCTCGACGTCGGGCCTCGTCGCCGTCGGCGCCGGGGCCTCGCTGGCGGTCCGGGTCGGCGCGCACGCGCCGAGGGCGAGCGCGATGGCGAGGAGCAGGGACAACGGTCTCATCGGTCATCCTCCGATTCAC
The DNA here is from genome assembly GCA_964410055.1 of uncultured Gemmatimonadaceae bacterium. GTDB lineage: Bacteria > Gemmatimonadota > Gemmatimonadetes > Longimicrobiales > RSA9 > CALBZE01. The sequence goes on from CAYPGK010000005.1 coordinate 33,735, forward strand.
GGGGACCCGCCGGGCCGGCGGCCGGCAGGCGTGCAAAGGGGTGGCATACGACGCGACGGGGAGTGTACCGGACCCGGCGGTTTCATGCAACGACCGGGCCCCACCCGACCCACGCGCGACGGGACTCCTACACGGCCACGGGGTCGAGGTGTTCCCCGACCCGGTGCGCGGCCGTGCCCGTCTCTTTACCTTTGGGCGAGTCGCACCGGCGCACCCGGGGCGACCACGCGAATCCGTTTTCGACCGTTCTCGATCGAGGGAGCGATGGCTTATTCAGTGGAGAATCTGATCCGGCTCCTGGACCTGGAGCAGATCGAGATGAACATCTACCGCGGCCGCAACCGGGACATCGGCACGGGCCGCATCTTCGGCGGGCAGGTGCTCGCGCAGGGACTCGTCGCCATGCGACGCACGATCGAGGAGGACCGCATCGCGCACTCGATGCACGGCTACTTCATCCTCCCCGGCGACCTCGAGATCCCCGTCGTGTACTTCGTCGACCGGCTCCGCGACGGGAAGAGCTTCACCACCCGCCGCGTAACCGCGATCCAGCACGGGCGGGCCATCTTCAACATGTCCGCATCGTTCCAGGTGGTTGAGGAGGGGCCCACGCACCAGATCCCGATGCCAGACGTGCCGCCGCCCGAAGAGGTGCAGTCCGAGCTCGAGCTCATCCGTCAAATGGCGGATCGGATCCCGGAATCGCTGCGCGCCGTCCTCACCCAGGACCGCCCCATCGACTTCCGACCCGTCGAGCCGGTGGACCCGTTCCGTCCCGAGCCCCAGCCTCCCGTGCGGCACATGTGGCTCCGCGCCATCGGGACCATGCCGGACGACATCCTGATGCACCAGGCCATCCTGGCCTACGCCTCGGACTACGGCCTGCTCCAGACGTCGCTCCTGCCCCACGGCCTGTCGTTCCGCATGCCGAACCTCCAGGTCGCGACGCTCGACCACGCCATCTGGTTCCACCGCCCCTTCCGCGTCGACGAGTGGCTCCTCTACTCGATGGACTCGCCCGCCGCGGGAGGCGCGAGAGGGTTTACGCGCGGAGCCTTCTTCACCCGCGACGGCACCCTCGTCGCCTCCGTCGCCCAGGAAGGGCTCACACGCATCCGGGGGCCGGTGGAGGGATCCTGAGGAGCCGGGGCCTCCGGGGAGCGCCGCGAGCGCGCTCCCCGGAGGGCCCGTCCCGCGTGTCCAGGGAACCCGGGTCAGGCCGGCGTTGAATCCCGCAGTATGGCAAGCCTGTCCCGCGCGACCGGGGAACCTGGTCCCGCGCACCTACCGCCGCTCCGTGTGTCGCACACGGAGCCGGCCCCCCTCCCCACGCCTACCGTGAATCCCCCGGGATCCACGCCACCCCCACCACCGAGGGCAGCCGCTCCCCGGGCAACCGCACGGTCACGTCCCGGAATTCGACCGCGAGGCCCAGCCGCGACGCCTCCCGCACGAACTCCGCGCGGGTGAATCGGCCCGGATCGCCCACGACCACCCGCGCCCCGCCCCGCATCGCCTCCCATGCCCGGCGCGCCGTCGCACGCGCCAGCTCGGCCTCGTACAGCAGGTCCGCGAACGCCACCACGTCCGCCGCCGGGAGCGCCTCGGGCCCCAACAGATCGAACGCCGACGTCCTCACCCCGACACCCTGCACCGCCGCCGCCGCCCGGATCAGCTCCAACGCCCCGACGTCATGGTCCAGCGCCACCGCCTCCGCACCCAGCCGCGCCGCGGCCAGCGCGCACAGACCCGTGCCCGCACCCACGTCCAGCACCCGCTCGTCGGGACGCACCCGCCCCACCAGCTCCCGCGCGACCGCGACCGCCGCCGGCCACAGGATCGCCGCGTACGGGTCCACGGCCGCGCCCTCGACCGCCGCCGCGAGGACCGCATCCGCGTCCGCACGCTCGTGCACCACGACCTCCACCCCGTCCCCCAGCTCGATCCTCACCGCCCGGATCGCTTCATGCTCCATGAGCCTCTCCTGCCGATCTGGCACTCATCGGCGGCGCGCGCCTTGCCCTGCTTATCGATAGTTATTATTGTTAAGGATGGGCAGTCCCGCCCGGGTTCCATGGAGAATACATGCAAAGCACAACGACGACGATGGCGGCGACGTTGTGGGGCGATCCGGTCCGACGCGGCTTCGTGCTGACGGGGCTCACGCTGGCGGGCGTGGTGGCTGCGTTCGTCGCACGCGGCGCGGGGCAGGTCGGCACGGAGTGGTCGTTCTACGCGCTGGCGTTCCTGGCGGGCGGCGTGCCGGCGGCGCGCAAGGCGATCGAGACGCTTCAGACGGAGCGGAAGCTGGACGTCGACCTGCTGATGGTGGTGGCGGCGCTGGGTGCAGCGAGCGTGGGCCAGGCGGGCGACGGCGCGATCCTGCTGTTCCTGTTCAGCCTCTCGAACACGCTCCAGGACTGGGCGATGGGGCGGACGAAGCACGCCATCGAAGCGCTCATGGCGTTGAGCCCCGAGGGCGCGACGGTGATCGAGGCGGATGGGACGGAGCGATGGGTGGGTCTGGAATCGCTCGAGCCCGGCATGCTGATCCGCGTGCGCCCGGGCGAGCGGATCGCCGCGGACGCGACGCTGGTGGAGGGATTCACCAGCGTGGACGAGAGCGAGCTGACGGGCGAGTCGGTGCCGGTGGAGAAGGCGCCGGGCTCGAAGCTGTTCAGCGGGACGCTGAACGGCGAGGGCGTGGTGGTGGCGCGGGTGGACCAGCCTGCGAGCGAGAGTGCGCTGGCGAAGCTGGTCCGGCTCGTCGAGCAGGCGCAGGCGGAGAAGAGCCCGACGGAGGTGTTCGCCGAGCGGTTCGAGGGTCCGTACACGATCGCCGTTTTGCTCTCGGTCCCGGTCCTGTTCGGGATCTTCCACTTCTTCGCCGGGCTGGAGACGTCGGCGTCCTGGTACCGTGCGATGACGTTCCTGGTCGTGGCGTCGCCGTGCGCGGTGGTGATCAGCACGCCGGCGGCGGTGTTGTCTGCGATGGCCGCGGGCGCGCGCTCGGGTGCGCTCTTCAAGGGCGGCGCCGCGCTGGAGGAGCTGGCCCGGGTCGACATCGTGGCCTTCGACAAGACGGGGACGCTGACGCGCGGGCAGATGGAGCTGGTCGATCTCGCGGTCTTCGAGGGGACGGAGTCGGAGGCGCGCGCACTGGCGGCCGGGCTGGAGCGCCATAGCGAGCATCCGATCGCGCAGGCGGTGGTGCGCGCGTGGGACGGCCCGGTGCCGGAGGTGGCCGACGTGCAGGCGGAGCGTGGCCGTGGGATCCGCGGCGAGCTGGGCGGCGAGACGGTCTGGGCCGGCACGCGGCGGATGGCGGCGAGCCGGGGCGCGACGGTCACGCCGGAGATGGAACGTCGCCTGCTGGAGTTCGAGGAACGGGGCGAGACGCCGGTGATCCTGGGCCGCGGCGACCGTGTGGTCGCGTTGCTCGGCGTTGCGGACACGCCCCGGCCGGAAGCGCGTGCGGCGCTCGCGGCGCTCCGCGAACGCGGCGTGCGTCTGGTCATGCTCACGGGCGACCGCGCGGCCGTCGCGCGTCACGTGGCGCGTCAGGTCGGGATCGACGAGGTGAGGGCGGAGCTCATGCCCGAGGACAAGCTCGAGCAGATCGCGGAGCTCCGGAAGGAGGGGCGGGTCGCGATGGTCGGCGACGGCGTGAACGACGGGCCGGCGCTCGTCGCCGCGGACCTCGGGATCGCCATGGGCTCCGGCTCCGACGTCTCCCTCGAGAGCGCCGACATCGTGCTCATGAAGGACGACCTCATGAAGATCACCGGTGCGATCGCGCTGGCTCGCCGCGCCGCGGCCACGATCCGCTTCAACCTGGCCTTCGCGCTCGGGGTGATCGTGGTCGTGGGCACGCTCTCGCTCTTCGGCTACGTCCCGCTCCCGGTCGGCGTCGTGGCCCACGAGGGCGGGACCATCTTCGTGGTGGCCGTCGGGCTGCGCCTCCTGGCGCACCGGGTCGAGGGGAGCGGGGCGGCGGCGCTGGCCGCGGCCGATCCGGGCGCCGAGTCGGCGCCGTGGCCGGACGCGGCCGCGCCGTCGGTGGAGGCGCCGGGGGCGGCGGGGTGATGGAAGCGGCCGAACACCGCACCGAGCGCCGCCTCGGCTTCGCCGTCAAGGTGCTCGGCCGCGAGGGGCTGCCCAGCCACGACACCCGCCGCTGGCAGTCGGGGCCGAGCGTCGCCGTCTCGATCGACGCGCTGCACCGCATCCTCGACTACCTGGACGACGTCGGGATCCGGATGTACCGCCTCTCCTCCGACTTCGTCCCGTACGCGACCCACCCGGACCTACCGCAGTTCCACCGCCAGATCGAGGAGCACGCCCTCGACCTCGCCCGCATCGGCCGTTACGCGCGCCGGCTCGACATCCGGCTCTCGCTGCACCCTTCCCAGTACGTCGTCCTCAATGCCAGGGATGAGGAGATCGCGGCCAAGGCCCGTGCGGACCTAGACGTGCAGGCGCGTCTGCTCGACGCCATGGAGCAGGGCCCCGAGGCCGTCGTCGTCCTCCACGTCGGCGGCCTCTACGGCGACCGTGCCTCCGCGCTCGACCGCTTCGTCGCCAATTTCGCGCGCCTGTCGGAGCCCGCGCGCCGTCGCCTCGTGGTCGAGAACGACGAGACCTCGTTCACCGTCGAGGACTGCCTCTGGATCCACGAACGGATCGGCATCCCGGTCGTCTTCGACCACCAGCACCACCGCCTGAACCCCGGCGGGCTCGACGTCCGCGACGCGGTCCGCGCGGCGCTCGGCACCTGGCCCGACGACGTCACGCCCAAGATCCACTTCTCCTCCGCCCGCCTCGACGGCCGCGAAGTCCGCCGCGGCAGGACGACGCGCATCGAGCCGCCGCTCCTGCGCCAGCACGCGGACTTCGTCGACCCGTGGACCCTGGCCGAGCTCCTCGACCAGATCCGAGACCTCCCCTGCGACGTCATGATCGAGGCAAAAGCGAAGGACCTCGCCGTCGTCAAGGTCCGCGCGGATCTGGCGGCCATTGGACGCGGCGAGGTCCTCTTCGAGCCCGGGATGCGCCGGGCGGCCTGACGCGATCAGACGTGGATGATCTGCTCTCTCCGCGTGCCGACCGAAACGTACCAGATCGGCACGCCGGTGATCTCCTCGATGCGGCGCAGATAGTCGCGCGCAGCGCCGGGCAGCTCTTCGAGGGAGCGGGCGCCCTCGGTCGAGGTGTTCCACCCCGGAAGCGTTTCGTAGACCGGCTCGGCCTGTGAGAGGAGCGTGAGGTCCTCCGGGAAGTCGTCGAGGACGACGTCTTCGATGCGGTAGCCGGTGGCGATCTGGATCTCCTCGAAGGTGTCGAGGACGTCGAGCTTGGTGAGCGCGAGCCCGGTCAGCCCGTTGACGCGAGCGGCGTAGCGGACGACGACGCCGTCGAACCAGCCGCAGCGGCGCGGCCGTCCGGTCGTGGCGCCGTATTCGCCGCCCAGGTCGCGGAGCCGGTCGCCGAGGGGGCCGTGGATCTCCGTGGGGAGCGGACCGCTGCCGACGCGGGTGGTATAGGCCTTCACGACGCCGAGCGCGGCGTCGATCGCCGTGGGTCCGATCCCCGTGCCGGTCGCGGCGCCGGCCGCGGTGGTCGTCGACGAGGTGACGTAGGGATAGGTCCCGTGGTCGACGTCGAGGAGAGCGCCCTGGGCGCCCTCGAGGAGGATACGCCGGCCCTCGGCGATGGACCGCGTGATCTCGCGGCCGACGTCGGTGACCAGCGGGAGCAGCCGCTCGCGCACGGCGAGGACGTCGTCGGCCACGCGGGCGGGGTCGACCGTCTCGGCGCCGGCGGCCCGCAGGCGCTCGTTCGCCTGGGTAGCGGCCTCGAAGATCAGCTCGCGGGCGCGATCGGCCACGCGGAGGTCGGCGACGCGGATCCCGCGCCGCGCGACCTTGTCCTCGTACGCCGGCCCGATCCCCTTCCGCGTGGTGCCGATCGCATCGGAGCCGCGGGCCAGCTCGGAGACCTGGTCGAGACGCTTGTGGTACTCGAGGAGTAGGTGCGCGCGCCCGCTCACGCCAACCTTGCTCTCGGCATCGATCCCGCGGGCGATGAGCCCGTCGAGCTCACTGAAGAACTGCTCGAGGTCGAGGACGACGCCGTTGCCGAGCAGGCAGCGCTTCCCTTCGTGCAGGATCCCCGACGGGATCTGGTGCAGGATGAACTCCTCGCCGCCCACGTGCACCGTGTGGCCGGCGTTCGCGCCGCCCTGGTAGCGTGCGACGACATCGGCCTCGCCGGCCAGCACATCCACGATCTTGCCCTTCCCTTCGTCGCCCCACTGCGCGCCGACGACGACGAGGCACTGATATCCGTTCATCTCGCTCCGGATCGAGGTTGCGTTGTGTCCGCGGAAGGGTAGCCCCAAGGTGACCGGGTCGCAACGGGGTGGGGGCTGCCCTTATATTCTCCGAGGGATGGTGGAGGGAGGGCCGTCCGCCGCCGCGGCCTGCGCGGCGGCCAGGACCGCCGGCCGAACGCGCGCCCCGCGCAGCCCCCGCTACGCACGGCACGAACCGGAGAGATTGGATGAGCGACTCTCATGGAGCAATCGGCGAGAACGAGGCCCGTGAGCTGTGGGCTCGCGCGATCGAGCTCCAGACGACGGGACGCGATGCCGATGTCGTGAGCTCCTCGGCGCCGCGCGCCGGAGCGATGAGTCTGGACGTCGTGCTGCAGGCGGCGGAGGGAGCCGGGATCCACCCCGATTCCGTCCTTCTCGCGCTCGCCGAGCGGCAACTCGTGGACTGGGACCTGATCCGGCCCGACGATTGGCGCGTGCGCATGCTGAGACGATTCGTGTCGAATGTGGACGCGATCGACGTCCGTCGTCGGTTCCGCGCCGAGCCCGAGCGGGTCCTCGCCGCCCTGGCCGAAGTCGCCTCTCGGCCGGCCTTCGACCTCGGCCTCGAGCGCGCCATTGGACCCGGCGAGTCCGTGACCGACCGCGTGTACGTCTTCCGACGCCAGGGTATGAGCCGGTCCGGCTTCAGCGGGAACATGGAGCTCGCAGACGTGCGCGTGCTCCTGGTCACGATCCGGGCCACGCAGGACGGCAGCAGCGTCCGCGTCCGCGCGCCGCTGTTCCGACGGGGTGTGAATGTGGTGCTGGCCGGAGTCGCATCAGGTACGCTCGGCGCATGGGGCACGGCGGCGGGGTGGAGCCTGGGCTCGGCGCTCATGGGCGCCGTCGTTGGTGGAGCCTTCATCCCCGCGACGATCGGAGCCGGCTTCCTCCTCGGCAGCTCCATCGGGCTGGCCGGCTTTCGATCCTTCTATCACCGGATGGTGCGTCGCGGCGACATGGCGCTGGACAGCTTCTTCGCCGCCGTTGCGGCCGAGGTCGAGCCCGCCCTCGTTCCGCCCCCGGGCGGCCGGACGCCCCAGATCTCGTCGGGAGCTTCCGACGCCGACGGCGATGCCGACGCCGGCGCCGACGCCAACGCCGCTGGCGATTGAGCATCCGGGCTCAGGGCGCGCCAAACCTCACGCCGCCCCTGCCCGCCGGCCGCGCAGGAAATCGAGCGCGCCGGAGACCAGCTCCACCGCGGCCGCCACGCCCTCGCCCGTGAGGCGGCGGGCGGTGTCGCTCGGGCGATGAACGCGGAAGAGGGACCGTTTCGATCCGCGCAGGAGCGTGAGCGCCGGGAACCCCGCGCGGCCGAAGGCCATGTGGTCGACCAGGACCCCCGCGGGCAGGTCCTTCCGCTGCACGGGCACGTCCAGCGCCTCGGCGCTCGCCAGCAGCGCTGCCGCGAGGTGCGGCGCGAGGGCGCGACGCCGCGCAGCGCCGATCCGCTCGGCGATGCGGAACTCGCCCTCGTCGTCCAGGCCATCCAGGTTGATGATCCCATCCAGGGGCGGAAGCCGCCGGGTAGCGTCCCAGGCGCCGGCGAGCCCCAGTTCCTCCGCGTCGGTGACGAGGAACGCGACGTCGCCGTGATCCCGCTGCCCGCGAGCGATGCCGAGGAGCGCGGCCACGCCCGAGGCGTTGTCGAGCGCGCCGGGCGAAGCGTTTCCCGCCACGGAAGCGGTGAGTAGCACTGAGCCTACGGCTCCCACCGCGCCGACGGAGAGGACGAGGGGGAGCGAGACGAGCGCCGCGTCGTAGAGGCCGATCACGGCGACGGTGAAGAGTGCGCTCCACGCGAAGATGACGAGAACGATCGCCGCGATCCGGAGGAACGTCGAGATCGGCTGGGACTTGCTGTCGGCGTGCGCGGTGATCAGGAATCGCGGCCGGGCCCCCGGGCGGATGGCGAGCAGGTTCGTGCCCTGGACGCGGCCCCACGGCAGGCCTGCGATCGCGCGGCGTGCGAAAGCGGCGGCGAGCCCGGCGAGGAGCGCGGCGGCGGCAAGGGCGACGAGGGCGATCGGCGGGGTGCGCAGGGCCAGCGCGAGCGTCGCCGAGCCGAGGCCGAGGAGGGCGACGGCGCCCACGGCGGGGACGCCGAAACGACCGGGCCAGGCCGAGAAGTCGAAGGTCAGCTCCTGGACCTCGTATCCCAGCTCCTCGAACGCGCCACGGAGCTTTGCCTGGACCTCCGCGGCGCCGGCGCTGCCGGTCAGGCGCGGCCGAGCGATTGCATGGATCGCATGGCGCGCCGCTTCACGTTCGGCGTCGCGTGCCCCGGTCCGGTCTGGCTTCGCCTCGATGCGGGACTCCATCCCACCGTGCCCTGCGGATCTCGTGGCTCAAAGCAACCCCGCGCGTTGCAGGACACGGGCCACCTCTTCGCGCTCCCGTGGGCGCAGGGTGCCGAGCGGCGGGCGCGTCCGCCCGCCGGCGTAGCCGAGGAGGTCGAGCGCCGCCTTGACGCCCGGCACGCCGAACCGGCCGACGATCCCGGTGTGCACCGGGCCGATCCGCTCCTGGATCCGGCCCGCGGCCGGACCATCCCCCTCGCGGAAGGCACGGTACAGCTCGGCGCACTCGGCCGGCGCGAGCAGCCCGACCGCCACGATGGCGCCCGCGGCGCCGAGCTCGAGCGCGCCGTACAGGTGCGCGCCGCTGCCGACCAGAAGCGCACACTCCCCGGCGCACGCCTCGGTGTAGGCGGCAAAGCGCTTCAGGTCTCCGGACGAATCCTTCATCCCGGCGACGTTCGGATGGCGCGCGAGCTCCCCGACCAGTCCCGGCTCCAGGTTGATCCTCGTGTATTTGGGCATGTTGTAGACGAGGACCGGAACCGGCGAGGCGTCGGCGAGGGCAAGGTAGTGGTCGCGCAGGGCGGCATCGGTGAGGACCGAGCCGAAGTAGACGGGCGGATGCACGAGCACGGCATCGGCGCCGGCCTCGCCCAGGCGGCGGCTCTGCGCGATGGCCGAGCGCGTCGACTCGGCGCTGATCCCGACCACGATCGAGCGGTCGGCGGGCACGACGTCGCGCGCATAGCCGAGCAGCCGCTCCTTCTCCTCCATCTCCAGCATGATCCCCTCGCCCGTCGAGCCGAAGAGGAGGAAGCCGTCCAGCGGGTGCTCGAGCCAGCGGCGGAGGTTGTCGCGGAAATGGACCGGGGCGATGTCGCCCGTCACCGGATCGAACGGCGTCGTCACCGGCACCAGGATGCCGGTGAACTGTGGATCGTGGTCAGGCAAGGGTCCTCATCTTCAGCTCGAAGTCCGACGGGTTGTTGGCCGCGGCCATGGCCACATCGAAGTCGACGACGTCTGCCTTGACGAGATCCATCAGGTGCTGGTCGAAGGTCTGCGAGCCGTAGGTCTCGCGGCCCTCTGCAATGAGGTCGAAGATCTCAGCGGTCCGCTCCGGGTCGAGGATGCAGTCCCGGATCGCGGCGGTCGCCATCAGGATCTCGCATGCGGCGACGCGGCCGGAGCCGTTCTTCCTCGGCATGAGCCGCTGGCTGATCACCGCGACGAGCGTCTCGGCCAGGCGCACGCGCACCATTTCCTGCTCCTCGGGCGGAAAGACCGCCACCACGCGCGAGATGGTCTGGACGGCGTTCTGGGTGTGCAGCGTCGAGAAGACCAGGTGCCCGGTCTCGGCGGCCTTGAGCGCGATGTCGATCGTCTCGGTGTCGCGCATCTCGCCGACGAGCACGGCGTCCGGGTCCTCGCGCAGCGCCGCCCGCAGGCCCGTCGCGAAGGAGTCGGTGTCCATCCCGATCTCGCGCTGCGTGATCGAGCTCAGGTTGTCCCGGTGCAGGAACTCGATCGGGTCCTCGAGCGTGATGATGTGCTTGCGCCTGGTCCGGTTGATGTGGCCGATCATCGCGGCGAGCGTGGTGCTCTTCCCCGACCCGGTCACGCCGGTCACGAGGACCAGGCCGCGTTCGCGCTCGGCGATGCTGGACAGGACCGGCGGCAGGTTGAGCTGCTCGAGCGTCGGGATCTCGATCGGGATCACGCGCATGACGATCCCGAGCGTGCCGCGCTGGCGGAGCAGATTGATGCGGAACCGTCCGAGCCCGGGCGCGCCCCAGGAGCAGTCGTAATCGCGCAGCTCGTCGATGCGGTCCCGGTCCCACTGCGGGATCAGCCGCAATGCGAGCTGCCGGGTCTGCTCGGGCGAGAGCTGCTGGCGCGTGATCGGGATCAGCTCGCCCTTGATCCGCGCGCGCACGAAGTCGCCCGACTTGATGTGGATGTCAGAAGCCCCCTGCTGGATCGCCGACTTCAGGATCTCGATCATTTCACGCTCTTGACGAAAGACTGGAACTCCGGCACCCGGACGGGCTGAAGTTAATAGCCCGCGACCTTGTCGACTACGTTGAGGAGCGGCCGTCCGTGCAGATAACGTGCGATGTTCTCCTCGAGGAGAGCCAGCTCCCGCTCCCAGAACCGGTGCGTGTACGCGGAGACGTGCGGGGTGATCAGCACGTTCGGCAGCCGCCAGAGCGGACTGGCCTCGGGGAGCGGCTCCGTAGCGAAGACGTCGAGCGCCGCGCCCCGGAGCCGGCCGGCGCGCAGCGCTTCGGCCAGCGCCGCCTCGTCGACCAGCGCACCGCGAGCGACGTTGACCAGCACCGCGTGCGGCGGCATGCGCCCCAGCGCCCGCTCGTCGATCATCCCCCTTGTCTCCTCGGTCTCGGGCGCGCAGAGGACGACGTAGTCGCACTCGGTCAGGATCCGCTCCAATCCGGCGTCGCCGTAGACGAGTTCGACGCCCTCCTCCGGCGGCGCCGGGCGTCGCTTCGTGGCGAGGACGCGTGCGCCGAGGGTGCGGGCCCGGGCGGCGATTTCCCGGCCGATCCCGCCGTATCCCACGATCCCGACGGTGCTCCCCGCGACCTCGCGTACGGGCGCATCTCCGGCATCGAACGGGGCCGCGTCCCAGCGCCCCGCCGCCTGCGCCAGCACCGCGAAGTCGAGCCCACGGGCGAAGTGGAGGATCATCGCGAGCACCGTCTCGGCCATGGCCGGCGCGTGCACGCCCGCGGAGTTCGTGAAGACGACGTCGCTCGCACGCATCTCGGGCGTGAGCGAGCCGGCCACGCCCGCCGTCCCGCTGTGGACCCACCGGAGCCCCCGGCCTTGCCGCAGGATCTCCGGCGCGATCCCGTAGCCGAAGTAGACCTCCGCATCGCGGACGGCCTCGAGCGCTTCGGCGGACGCGGCGCCGGCGCCGTCGCCGGTCCCGTCGGCGAGCGTCCCGACGGTGACCATCGTCCAATCGGCGGGGAGCGCGGCGCGCAGGCGATCGACGGCCCAGCCGGGGAGCCGGAAGATCGGGCGGCGGTCGGCGAAGTCGACGACCAATCGGCGCATCGGATTCCTTCGTACGGACCGGGTGGAAGAAATGCTCAGAGCTGGGTGATCTTCCGGATCCCCTCGACCTGGACGAGCCGGTCCAGGACGCCGGGCCAGCGTGCCCTGGAGCCGGAGACGTCGTACGTCGCGATGATCCTCTCGGCCTCGCGCTCGACGTCCGTCAGCTTGACGATGAAGCCGGCCTCGAGGAACGCCTCCCGGATGAAGGCGAGGTGGCCCGGGATCGGGTCCATCAGCACGACGACGCGCCGCTCGAAGCGCCGGCGGATCATCAACGTCTCCACGCGGCCGAGCGCGATCAGCGCGATGAACACCAGGATCGCCGTGCCGACCGCCTCGACGTACGCACGTGCGCCGATGGCCATCCCGATCGCCGCGACGACCCAGAGCGTCGCAGCGGTCGTGAGTCCGACGACGCTGCCGCGAGCCTGGATGATGGTCCCCGCCCCGAGGAAGCCGATGCCGCTCACGATCTGCGCGGCGATGCGTGCGGGGTCCGCATTCGTCATGGCGGGGTCGACCAGCGCGGTCATGCCGATCGACAGCTCCATGAGGAGCGTCGCACCCACACAGATCAGCAAATTCGTCCGGAACCCGGCAGGCTTTCCGCTGGCCTCCCTCTCCAGGCCTATGGCCCCGCCGAGCACGGCCGCCAGGAGCAGGCGCAGCAGGAGGTCGAGTCGGAGGAACGCGGCGCCCGCGTGCCACTCCACCATTGCGTCGAGCCACTGCGGCGCGGCCACCAGCACCCCTCCCTCTGTCAGTCGTTCAGCCGGCGCAGCTCGTGGAGCAGGCCGGTCTTGTCACGCGTCTTCTGGTCGACCGCCTTGATCACGCGGGCAGGCTGCCCGGCGGCGACGACGCCCGGCGGGATGGAGTCGACCACGACCGCGCCCGCCGCGACGACGCTCCCCTTCCCCACCCGGCACCCCTCGAGGACCACGGCGTTCGCACCGACCAGGACGTCGTCCTCGATCACGACCGGCTCCGCGCTCGGCGGCTCGAGCACGCCGGCCAATACCGCGCCCGCCCCGATGTGGCAGCCCTTCCCCACGATCACCCGCGCCCCGACGACCGCGTTCATGTCGATCATCGTCGCCTCGCCGATCGCGGCGCCGATGTTGATGACCGCGCCCATCATGACGATCACGTGCTCGCCGATCTCTACGTTGTCGCGGATGATGGCGCCGGGCTCGATGCGCGCCGTCAGGCGCTTCAGGTCCAGGAGCGGCACCGCGGAATTGCGCCGGTCTATCTCCAGGTCGTGGTAGCGGATCTTCGCCGCTTCACGCTCGAGGACCTCGCGCACGCGATCCCACTCGCCGGACAGGATCGTGGTCCCGGCGCCGGTCGGGAAGACCATGAGCTCGGGGCCGTCCTCGACGGCGAGGTCACCCTCGTGGCGGACGTAAGCCCGGACCGGCGTCGTCTTCCTCGCGTTCGAGATGACGTCGCGGATCGTCCGGTAGTCCATGAATCCGCCCCCTCAATCCAGCCCCAGGACCTGCCGCATGGTGTAGCGCCCGGGCGGCTTGCCGGCCATCCAGCGCGCCGCGACGAGTGCGCCCTCGGCGAAGAGCGAGCGGTCGGCGGCCACGTGGCCCAGCTCGATCCTCTCCAGCGCGCCGAGGAAGAGCACGCCGTGCTCGCCGGCGACGGCGCCGCCGCGGATCGCGTGGAACCCGATCTCGCCGGCCGGCCGCGCGCCCGGCCGGCCGCTCCGCCCATCGCGCCGCAGCGCCTCGAGGTCGGCGCCCCGCCCCTCGGCGACCGCCCTGCCGAGTGCGAGCGCCGTGCCACTCGGCGCGTCCGCCTTGCCGCGATGATGCGCCTCGACGATCTCGACGTCGTAACGGTCTGCGGGGAGCCGCCGCGCGGCCTCCTCGACCAGGGCGAGGAGCAGATTGACGCCGACGCTGAAGTTCGCCGCGACCAGCACGGCGGCGCGCTCGGCCAGCGCGTCCAGGCGACGGTGCAGCGCATCGTCCAGCCCCGTCGTCCCGACGACCAGCGCCCGCCCGTCGAGGGGCGCGGCGTCGAGCACGCGGGCCAGGAACTCGGGCGCGGAGAAGTCGACGACGACGTCGCACCCCGAGATCAGCTCCGCCGCGTCTTCGGGCGGCGCGATCCGCTCGTACGCGCCGGGGAGCGCGCCCGCCTCGCGGCCGATCCCGCCGACGAGCTCGACGTCGCCGGCCTCGGCGGCCAGCGCGGCCACGGCGCGACCCATCCGCCCCGTGGCGCCCGAGACGACGATGCGGGTGGCCATGCGCGTCAGCGGCCCGGCCGGACCCCGACGTCCCGCAGCGCGTCGAGGAGCGCGTCGCGGACCTCGGGCGTGGCCGGCGTGAGCGGCAGCCGGACCGGGCCGACCTCGAAGCCGAGCCACTCGACCGCCGCCTTGACCGGGATCGGGTTCGGCTCTGCGAAGAGCGCGCGGACCACGGGCAGGTAGCGGAGCTGGAGCGCGGCCGCTTCCCCGGTATCGCCGGCCAGGAACGCGTGGACCATCCGACTCGTGTCCGCGGGCGCCACGTTCGAGAGCACGCTGATCACGCCCGTGCCGCCGAGCGACAGGATCGGCACGATCTGGTCGTCGTTGCCGCTCCAGATCGCGACCCGGTCGCCGACCTGACGCGCGAGCTCGGCAACCTGCACGATGTCGCCGCACGCTTCTTTGACCGCGATGACCCGCTCGTCGCTCGCCAGCTCGGCGATCGTCCGGGGGAGGATGTTGACCGCCGTCCGGCCCGGGACGTTGTAAATGACCGCCGGCAGGTCGCCGGCATCGATGACGGCGCGGAAGTGCGCGATCAGCCCCGCCTGCGTCGGCTTGTTGTACGGCGGCGCGCTCAGCAACAGCGCATCGGCGCCGGCCTCGCGGGCCTGGCGAGCCAGCTCGACGACCCGCGCCGTGTCGCTCCCGCCGCACCCGGCGATGACCGGCAGCCGGCCCGCGTTCTCGTCCACGACGACCTCGATCGCGCGGCGCTGTTCGGCCGGCGTCATCGCGGCCGCTTCCCCGGTCGAGCCGCACACCACCAGCGCATCCGTGCCTTCCCGGTGGTGGAACCGGACCAGCTCTCGCAACACCCGCTCGTTGACACCGCTCTCATCGAACGGCGTGACCAGGGCCACGCCAGCGCCGGTGAAACGAGGATCGGCCATTTCGCTCAGGGATTGTTCAGGTCGATGATGTCGGACCGGGTCACGTCGGATTCATCGTCGTTCGGCGCGAGATCGCGCTCGGTCGACCGGATGAAGTCGTCCTCCACGTCGTCGTAGCCGGTCACGGTGAAGAAGGAGCGGAACACACCGTTGCCGCACTTCTCGCAGACGAGGTCGCCGCTCGGCGGCCGCTCGTCGAAAATGTACTCCTTTCCGCACTCGAGGCAAACCTGGACGAGCACGCCATCGGCGGGCCGTCCGACCCGGCCGCGGGTCTCGTGCCCCGGATCGTCGCTGAGCTGGTGCGCCCGCAGCGCTTCCAGGCTCCGAAGCTCTCCCGGGAGTTCGTTGGGCAGTTCCTCCGGGGTCCGGCCCCGGCGCTTCTCCTCCATGGTGGCGCCCCCTGGTTCAGGGGAGGGCGGGCGCCGGCACACTCTGGTAGAAGCCCATACGCTCCCGCACCTCCCGGATCGTCTCCTGTGCCAGTCTGCGGCACCGGGCGGCGCCATCGCCGAGGATCTCGTGCACCCGCTCGGGGTGCGCCCCGTACTCGGCCGCCCGTTCCCGCATCGGCTCGAACGCGCGGGCGATCGACTCGGCCAGCATCCGCTTGCAGTCCACGCACCCGAGCTCGGCCGACCGGCATTCCCGATCGATCCGGGCGACGTCCTCGGCGGGAGTGAAGAAGCCGTGCAGCGAGAAGACGTTGCAGACTTCCGGCCGCCCCGGGTCGCTCCGCTTGACGCGCTGCGGGTCCGTGACCGCCGTGCGCACCTTGGCCGCGATCGACTCCGGGGACTCGAGCATGCCCACGGTGTTGCCCCGGGACTTGCTCATCTTCGCCCCGCCGTCGAGGCCTCGGATCCGACCGGCCTTGCCGATCAGCGCCTGCGGCTCCGGGAAGTAGTCGCCGAACTGCCGGTTCCAACGACGTGCAATCTCACGCGTCAGCTCGAGGTGCTGGAGCTGGTCCTCGCCGACCGGCACCGCATCCGCCCGGTAGAGCAAGATGTCTGCCGCCTGGAGCACCGGGTAATTCAGCAGCCCGGCCGGGATCGACTCCATCCCCGAGCTCTTGTCCTTGAACTGCGTCATCCGCTCCAGCTCGCCGAGGGGCGTGACCGTGTTGAGCAGCCAGGCGAGCTCCGTGTGCTCCGGCACCGCCGACTGCACGAAGATCGTGCACTTGTCGGGATCGAGCCCCGCGGCTAGCAGGCTGACCGCCATGTCGAAGGTACGCTTCTGCAGCTCCGCCGGGTCGTAGGCCACCGTGATTGCGTGGTAGTCCACGATCGAGAAGATGCAGTCCGCGGAGTCCTGGAGCTCGACCCACTGCTTGAACGCTCCGAGGTAGTTCCCCAGGTGGGCTTCGCCCGTCGGCTGCACGCCGCTGAAGATGCGCTTGGGCGACATCGCTACGATTCCTTCGTCTTTCAGGGGTTTGCGTCTTGGCTCCCGGAAGCTACGATGTTGCGGGGCTCAGGGGCAACCGGTTGCGGGCTCAGGGGCAACCAGGCGGGACCGCACCGGGAAGCACGGCCGGGGGACGTGGGGCCCCCGACGAGAACGCATACGCAGAAGCACGACGCATGGAATACGGAGATCTCCTGGAGACGGCACTGGCCGCGGCGCGCGCCGCGGTCGAGGTACATCGGCGCAATCTCGGGCGAGTCCAGGTCGAGGACTGGTCCGCGAAGGGCGTTTCCGACTTCGTCACACACGTGGACCGGGAGGCCGAGGCGCGGATCCTGGAGATCGTGAGCGCCCGCTTCCCGGATCACGCGATCCTCGCCGAGGAGGGCGCGACCGCCGTCGCGGAGCGCTCGGGCGGAGAAGCGGCGGCAGCGCCGGGCCCGGACTCGCTCGCCGCCGAGTGGCTGTGGGTCGTCGACCCGCTCGATGGGACGACGAACTTCCTGCACGGCTACCCGATGTACTCGGCCTCGGTCGCGGTGCTGCACAGGGGCGAGCCCGTGGCCGCTGCGGTCATTTCCGGCGCGACGGGCGAGGAGTGGACGGCGGTGAGGGGCGGCGGGGCGGCACGCGACGGCAAGCCGATCCACGTCTCCGCGATCGACCGGCTCGAGCTCGCTCTCATCGGGACCGGCTTCCCGTTCAAGACGATCCACGAGATGCCGCGCTACCTGCGCCAACTGGACGGCACGCTCCGGCGCACCTCGGGCGTGCGGCGCGGCGGCTCGGCGGCCATCGACCTCTGCCACCTCGCCACCGGCTACCTCGACGGCTTCTGGGAGCTGACCCTCGCGCCGTGGGACTACGCGGCCGGCGCCCTGCTGGTCCGCGAGGCGGGTGGCGTCATCACCCGGGTCGACGGGGAGCCTCTCGACCTGCGCTCCGGCGGCTCGGTCCTCGCCGGCAACCCGGCGATCCACGCGGCACTTCAATCCCTCCTCGCGTCGCTCGACTGAAGGCGGCCGCCAACCTTGGCGCAATCCTTCGCGCCACCTTTCGCGCCGCGCGCCGGCGGCAGTGGCCGGCGCCGGTCGCCGGGGTCGCGGGTGCCGCGCGCGGTGCGGTCCTTGCGACGCCGCCTTGCCGACCGCCGGCTCCGTAACCCTGCGGCCGGCTCCGTAACCGTGCGAAGGAGGGGTCCCTTGCCCGTTCCCCGAGAACGCTTCCGCGAAGGAATCACCTGGGACGACTGGCTGGAACGGCTCGGCGACGACAGCGCACCGTGGCGCGAGCGCTTCGACGACGCCGCGCTCGGCGACCTGCGCGCGGAGTACCAGAGCATCCCGACTCCGCGCTTCGTCGCCTGCCTCTTCGATCCGACGAGCCCCACGGCAAGGGAGGTGGTGCCGATCGTGGCCCGGTGCTGCGACCAGGCCGCCGTGGCCGGCGGCGTCGACCTGCGCCTCTTCCCGATCGGGGAGTTTCCCGACCTCGCCAATCAGTACCTGGCGGGCGTGGATCCGGCGCTGCCGGTCTGCGTCGTCCTCGATCGCGACTGGGTCCAGGTGGGTTTGTGGCGCATGCGCGCCGATTCCATGGCCCCGGAGGACGAGGCCGCCGAGGTCGTGAGCGGCTTCCTGGACGCGCTGCGCGGCCTGCCCGGCCGCCCCTGGCGCGGTCGGCGCACTCGGCGCGAACGCGGCTGGAGACAGGCGGAACTGCCGCCCGGCGCGCCCTGAATCCGCCCCCGGCCGGATCGCCGGGGCGCCTCAGCGGTCGGATCCGCGACGATGGCCGTGGCCTCGGTGGTGTTCGTGGCCGTCGCCCCGATGGTGCCCGTGGCGGTGACCGCTGTGGTGTTCGCGTCCGCGCCCTCGATGGTGTTCGTGGCTACGACCGCGGTGATGCTCGGAGTGCGCGCGATACGGCTCGCCGCGCCGCTCGCGCTCGGAAGCGCCGCGTCGCATCGCGTACTCCTCGCCGTATTCTTCCGTCCCCCAGCCGAAGGGAGGCGGGGAGATTTCGGGTCGGAGCGTGCTCCCGGGCGGATAGCCTTGCGCGGCCTCGACGACTGCGGCACTGCCGAAGTACGGGTAGCCGCGCCCATAATCGCGGGCGGCGGTCCCGGGCCGGCGCCGCCGCGACTCCCCGCGGTATCCGCCCGGGTGGCGGCCGTAGTACGGCGGTCGACGTTCGGCCTGCGGCGGCGGGCCGGGCTCGGCGCTTCGCGCGCCCAGGTCGGCTGCGCGCTCGTACCCCCGGCCGAAGGAGCCGCCGCTCCGGTACGGGTCGACGTCGCGCCCAGAGCCGTAGCCGGTCCGGTAACGCCACCGCAGGTTGTGAAGGTAGTCCGCGCCGTACCCGGCCGGGGAGTAGCCCCGACGACGTTCACGCTCCCCGGTCGGGCGAGACCGGCGTCTCATGCCTTGTGCTCCCCGTCCTCCACCTCGATCCGCTTGCCCCGGCTTTCGGGTGCCTTGGGCATCGTGACGGTGAGCACGCCGTTTTCGAATCGCGCGCTGATCCGGTCGGGATCCACGCTACGCGGCAGGGTGAACGAGCGCGAGAAGCTGCCGTACCGGCGCTCGTAGACGTACCGCTCCTCGCCCTTCTGCTCGTGCTCCTCCTTCTTCTCGCCGCGGATCGTGAGGACGTTGTTCTCCAGCTCGACCGTGATGTCCTTGCGGCTCATCCCCGGCAGCTCGGCGGTGAGGACGAGGGCGTCGTCGCGCTCCGTGATGTCGACGGGCGGCTCGAACTCGGGGGTGTAGCCGTTCGGCCCGCGAAACGTCGCGCGCAGTAGCTCGTCCATCTGTTCGCGCATGTCGCGGAGCGCATTCCAGGGTGAGGAGAGTCGAGTCGGCGTACGAGAAGCCACGCTATCCTCCTGTTTACGGGAATCGGGCGCCCGCGTGCGTATGCACGAAGCATTCCAGCGGTGCGGCCGGGGCCAAGCCGTACCGTCCCCCTTTCCCTGGCGGGAAACGAGTGGCAAGTTTGGCGTGTAGCAAAGCAGCGACGCCGGAACCAGGACCTGCAAGCACCAAGAGCCGATGTCGAACGAATCCGGGCAAAAACGCCGTTTCGCCGCGCTTCGCGCCCATCCACGCCTGACCGCGGCGGGTGTGATCATCCTCTTCTCGCTGATCGCGATGGGCGGCGGCCTCGCGCTCGGAAGCTGGCGAAACATCTGCCACCAATGCCCGTCGATCGCGCAGATCCACGTCTGGGAGCCGACCCAGTCGACCAAGATCTTCAGCCACGACGGGATCCTCATCCAGGAGCTGGGCATCGAGCGCCGGACGCAGGTCGCACTCGACCAGCTCCCGCCGTACGTCCCGCAGGCCTTCATCGCGATCGAAGACAGGCGCTTCTACGAGCACAACGGCTTCGACCTCCGCGGGATCATGCGCGCGGCGGTCGGGCTCGTGATGAACCGCCGGATCAGCGGCGGCGGCAGTACGATCACGCAGCAGCTCGCCCGGAACATGTTCATGCAGGTCGGGATGGAGCAGAGCTTCGGGCGCAAGCTGAGGGAGCTGCGGGTCGCGCTCGACATGGAGCAGGTCTACACGAAGGACCAGATCCTCGAGGCGTACATCAATCAGATCAACTATGGGAGCGGCCACTGGGGCATCGAATCGGCCTCGCAGTGGATGTTCGGCAAGTCGGCGACGGTGATCGCGCCGCACGAGGCCGCGCTCCTCGCGGCAGTGATCAACGCCCCCGAGCGCTACTCGCCCTTCAAGCATCCGGATCGGGCGCTGCGACGCCGCAACCTGGTCCTCGAAACGATGGCGCAGCAGGGCTTCATCAGTCGTGGTGAGGCCGAGCGGTACAAGCAGGCGCCGATCCCCGAGGAGCCGTACACCAACGAGGCCGGCGGGCTCGCACCCTACTTCGTGGAATGGGTACGAGGCATCCTCGACGACCGCTACGGCCCCGACCTCTATCGCAGAGGGTACCGCGTCTACACGACGCTGGACGTCGAGCTCCAGCGCCGGGCGGTCGAGGCGATGGAGAACGGCTGGCGCTACATCGAGGGACAGGCCACCTACACGCACCCCACCTACGACGAGGTCCGCCAGCAGGGCGGCGCGGCCGCGGCCGGCGAGACGCCGTACCTGCAGGGCGCGTTCGTCGCCATGGAGGCGCGGACGGGCGAGGTGCGCGCGATGATCGGCGGCCGCAACTTCGGGGACTCGAAGTTCAACCGTGCGGTCCAGGCGCGTCGCCAGCCGGGCTCGGTCTTCAAGCCGTTCGTCTACACGGCAGCGATCGCGAGCCGGATCCCGGCCTCCCGCGTCATCTTCGATGCGCCCTACGTCGAGGAGATCGGCGACACCGTCTGGGCGCCCAAGAACTTCGGCGGCACCTTCGCCGGCCCCGTCACGCTCCGGGATGCGCTCCGCCGCTCGATCAACATCGTCGCCGTCAAGCTGGGCCGGGAGGTCGGGCTCGAGACCGTGGCCCAGTACGCGCGACGGCTGGGGATCGAAACGCCGATCCCGCGCGTCCCCGCCACGGCGATCGGCGCCGCTTCCGTGATCCCGCTCCAGATGGCCGAGGCGTACACCGCGTTTGCCAACCACGGCGTGCGGGTGCGGCCCCGGGGCATCCTCCGGGTGGAGGACGCGGAAGGGAACGTGCTCTGGGAGACCGAGCCCGAGCGGGACGCCGTCCTCGACCCGCTCACGGCCGCGGTCGTGACGGACATCCTGCGGCAGGTCGTCGATGGCCCGGGCGGCACCGCGGTCTCGGCGGTCCGAGGCCGCGGCGAGAACCACATCCTCCCCTACGACGTCCCCGCGGCCGGGAAGACCGGAACCACGAACGACTACACGGACGTCTGGTTCGTCGGCTTCACGCCCGACCTGCTCGCCGCGGTTTGGTTCGGTCTCGACCGGCCGACGACGATCCTCCCCAACGCCACCGGCGGCGGCCACGCCGCGCCGGTCTGGGGGCAGTTCATGCGGTCGGTCTACGTGAGCGAGGACTCGCTGCCGCCGCTGCGTCCGCTCCCGGAGCCGTGGACCATGCCGACCGAGCTGCGCGCGCTCGAGATCGACGCCGAGACCGGCCTGCTCGCCACCGAGTGGTGCCCGCTCGACCGCAGCCGCGTCTACACGGAGTACTTCCTCCCCGGCACGCAGCCGACGGAGACGTGCGAGCTGGAGCCCGGCGGTCTCTTCCGTGCGCCGATCCGGACGATCGGTACGCCTCGCGACCTCGAGCCGACGGTTCCCAACACGCAGCGCCCGTCGTTGAGCACCGCACCCGACACGATCCGCGGGCCCCGGCCGTAGCCCGTCGGGTGCCCCGGCGGTAGCCCGTCGGGAGCCCCGGCGTGGCCCGGCCGCCCCGCGACCTCAGCCGTGGATCCGGAACTCGACGCCCGCCTCGCTCAACGCGGTGGTCAGGGCGTCGAAGTCTTCCGGCAGCGTTTCCAGCGCGAGGTTGCACAGGGCGTCGGCCCCGACGGGCGCCGGGACGACCTGCGCGGCCAGGCCGTGCTCCTGGGCGATCTGCTCCGCCCAGAGCGCGTGGTGCGTGGTGTCGAAGAGGATGATCGGGTTCACGCGTCCGGGGTCCATTCCTCGATCCCCTCGGCCGTGATCCGGTGGGAGACGAGCGGGAACGGCGGCGCCGGCACCTCCTCCGTGATCCGGATCGCGTCGCGGAGCGCGGCCAGTCCCGCCTCCGCATCCTCTGCGCTCCGGGCGTGGACCGTCGCCAGCGGCTCGCCGCGAGCCACGACGTTGCCGGGCTTCGCCGTGATGTGGAAGCCGACGCCCGGGTCGATCCGCGCGTCCAGTCGTGTCCGGCCGGCGCCGAGCGCGACCGCGGCCCATCCGATCCGGCGGGCGTGGACCTCCGCCACGTAACCATCGGCCGGTGCCTCGAAGACCCGCCGGACCGGCGCCTGCGGGAGGAGCGCCGGGTCCTCCAGCACCGCGGGGTTCCCGCCCTGCGCCTCGATGAGGCGCGACATGAGGGCGGCCGCGCGGCCGTCGTCCAGCGCCGCTTCGGCTGCACGCCGACCGGCCGCCGGGCTCTCCGCCGCGCCGGCCAGCGCCAGCATCTCCCCCGCCAGCGCGACCGTCACCGCCCGCAGGTCCGCCGGCCCGCCGCCGTGAAGCGCAGCGATCGCCTCCTCCATCTCCAGCGCGTTGCCGACCGCGTGGCCGAGCGGGCGATCCATTGCCGTGATCAGCGCGACGACTTCCCTGCCATGGAGCCGGCCGATCTCGATCATCGTCCGCGCCAACTCCACGGCGCGATCGAAGTCCGGCAGGAACGCGCCGCTGCCGTGCTTCACGTCCAGCACCAGCGCATCGATCCCTTCCGCCAGCTTCTTGCTCATGATGCTGGACGCGATGAGCGGCGTCGACTCGACCGTCCCGGTCACGTCCCGGAGCGCGTAGAGACGCCGATCGAGCGGCGCGACCTCTTCCGTCTGCCCGATCATGGCGCAGCCCAGGGCACGGAGTTGCGCGCGGTATTCGTCCAGCGTCAGATCGGTGCGGAACCCCGGGATCGTCTCCAGCTTGTCGAGCGTGCCGCCCGTGTGGCCGAGCCCGCGTCCGCTCATCATCGGCACGGGCACGCTGAGCGAAGCGACGAGCGGTGCGAGCACGAGGGAGACCTTGTCGCCCACGCCGCCCGTCGAATGCTTGTCGACCTTCACACCGGGGACGTCGTCCAGCCGGACGACGGCGCCCGAATGGAGCATTACGTCGACCAGCGCGCCGAGTTCGAGCGGCGAGAGGCCGCGAAAGTAGACGGCCATGAGGAAGGCGGCCATCTGATAGTCGGGGAGTCGGTCCTCCGCGTAGGCGCGGAAGAACTCCTCGATCTCGGCCCTGCTCAGCTCCTCGCCGTCTCGCTTCTTCTGGATCAGTCGGTACGGGATCATGTCGAATCGTCCGCCCGCGGCGGGCCGTCCGCCAGCCGCTCGGCGGCAGCGCCGGGCATCCTGCCGCGCCGCGGGATCGCGCCCCAGACGCGGAAGATGTCGGCCATCCAATCGTAAATCGTACGCTGCGAGGCGACGAGGCGGGCGATCCGCTCCCGCCGCTCCTCGATCGGGAGCGTCAAGGCATCGCGGATCTGCCGCGCGAACGCCTCCGGGTCGTACGGGTTGACCTCCAGGTACCCGTCCAGGTCCTCCGCCGCGCCGGTGAAGCGCGAGAGGAGGAGCACGCCCGGGTCGTCGACCTGGCTCGCCGCGAACTCCTTGGCGACCAGGTTCATCCCATCCTGGAGCGAACTGACGATGCACAGATCGGCGGCTCGATACAAGGCCGCGAGCCGATCGGTCGCCAGGGAGCGTTTGATCAGGTGGACCGGCCGCCAGCGCCGCGTGCCGTAGCGGTCGTTGATCTGCCAGACCAGCCGCTCGACCTTGTGCGTCAACTCGTCGTACGCATCGATGTCGGTGCGCGACGGCACGGCGACCTGGACGAAGGTGAACCGCTCGCGGAACTCCGGATACCGCTCCCAGAGGAGGTCCAGCGCCTTCAGCCGTTCGGGCAGCCCCTTGGAGTAGTCCATCCGGTCGACGCCGACGCCGAGCTTGCCATCCTCGAGGATGTAGCGTGCGCGCAGCCGCTCGGCCTGGGCGCTGGAGTCCGCCGCAGCGGCCGCGCGGCGGAACGCCTCGACGTCGATCGCAATCGGGAAGGCGCCGACCACGCACCTCCGCCCGCGGTACGTCGCCGTCCGCTCCTCCCAGTCGACCTCTGCGCCGAGGATCTCGGCGGCGCAGTGCAGGAAGTTGTGGGCGAACGAGGGGAGCTGGAACCCGAGCAGATCGTTGGCGAGGAGTCCTTCGACCAGGTCGGCGGCCTGCGGCGCGACCCGGAAGATCTCGAGGGGCGGCCACGGGATGTGCCAGAAGTGCGCGAGGCAGAGGTCCGGCCGCCGGGCGCGCACGAACCGCGGCGCCAGCGCGAGGTGGTAGTCGTGGAACCAGACCGCGGCCGCATGCCCGCGCGCCTCGTCCAGCACCGCGTCGGCAAAGCTCCGGTTGACCCTCCGGTAGCGCTCCCAGTGGCGTGCACGCAGGCGGGTGAGCCCGGGCCGCAGGTGGCAGAGCGGCCAGAGGAACTGGTTCGAGAAGCCGAGATAGTAGCCGTTCACGTCGCGCCGGTCGAGCCAGAGGCGGCGCAGCGTGTAGCGCGGCTGCTCCGGCGGTACGCGGACCCGGTCCTGTGCGTCCACGACGACGGCGTCGGCGTCGCCGCTGCCCCACGCGACCCAGACGCCGCCGACGCCCTGGAGGAGCGGGTCCAGCGCGGAGGTGACCCCGCCCGCCGGGCGCCGGACCTCGATGTCGCCGACGTCCTCGGCCCAGCGGTGCTCGTACGGCTCGCGGTTGCTGACCACGATGAAGCGCTCTGCCGGGAACGATTCCCGGAAGAGGCGCTTCATGTCCGCGGCGCCCAGCCGAGCCGGCACGGAGCGGCCGGGGTCGTCCATCGGGTCAGAAGCTGAATCTGCGACGCCCGGCGCTGAGCACGTTCCGGACGTCGCCCGTCCACTCGTCCCAGCGCTCGCCGATCCCATCGGTCGCGCCGGAAACGGCGCGACCGATGCGGCGCCTCATCCTGCGCCCGCTCTGCGGCGCAGTCAGCAGGGCGAGGCCGCCGCCCAGGGCCAGGCCGAGGATGAGGCCGACGAGGAAGTTGAACGTTCGGGAGTTCTCTTGGTAGCGCATTGCCGTTGCTCCGGGTGGGAGAAAGGTCCCCGCCCGGGGGAGCAAACGGCGTGCCCGGCGGGCCTTCAGCGCAGCGCGGCGCGCCCGGCCATGACCGCCTCGATCTCCTCCGGCCGCCGCGGCGCGCCGCCCGACAGCAGCTCGTAGCCGGTCTCCGTCACGAGCACGTCGTCCTCGATCCGGATCCCGATCGCCTCCTCCGGGATGTAGAGCCCGGGCTCGATCGTGAGGACCATCCCCGGGCGGAGCGGCGTCGCATAGTCGCCGACGTCGTGCACGTCCATCCCGAGCCAGTGCGAGAGGCCGTGGACGAAGTAGCGATCGCAGGTGACGGCGCCGCAGAGGTCGCCCGAGTTGTCGCGCATGTAATTGCGCGCGATCCGCGTCAGCTCGCCGATCGTCACGCCCGGACGGACCGCGTCCATCGCGGCCTGCTGCGCGCCGAGGACGAGCAGGTAGAGCGCGCGCTGGCGGTCCGTGAACCGACCCGAGACCGGGTAGGTCCGCGTCACGTCCGCCGTGTAGTAGCCGAACTCGGCGCCCACGTCGACCACGACCAGGTCGCCCGCCTCCATGCGCCGGCGATTCTTGTCGTAGTGCAGGATCGTCGAGTTCGGACCCGAGCCGACGATGCTCGGGAATCCGACGCGTTCAGCGCCGTTGCGACGAAACGTGTACTCGATGAGCGCCTCGAGCTCGTACTCCCACATCCCGGGCCGGGCCGCGCGCATCCCTTCGACCTGCGCGTCCGTCGTGATCCGGATCGCCTCGCGCAGCCGCCGCAGCTCGTCCTCGTCCTTGACCAGCCGCAGCGCCGCCAGGTGCGCCCTCAGCGCGTCCGGATCCAGTCGCTCGAGCCCACTGCCCAGAGCGGCCAGCTCGGACTCGGCCCGTTCGGCCGAGCGCACGTCCTGGATCCCGGAGATCCGGACCGCCTCCGGGCCGGGGCCGAGCTGGGGCCCGGTCCAGCGCTCCACATTCGGATCGCGCGGCGGCAGGTAGAGGACGACCTCGTCCGGCCCCGACTCCCGCGCCACCAGCACCAGCGTCGATCCCGGCGTCTCGAGGCCGGTCAGGTAGAAGAAGTTGTTCTCCTGCCGGAAGTCGCTGTCCTGGGGGTAATCCTCGCGCGGCGCTGCGGAGCGCAGCACCGCCACGCCTTCGCCGATCCGGTCGAGGAGCGCCGCGCGGCGAGCCTCCAGCAGCGCCGGCGGCACCGGACCGGCCGGCGATCCCTCCTGCGCCGCCACCGGCCGAACGCTGCCGACCAGTGCGAGCACGAGAAGCGTTTTCGTGATTCGGTTCGTCATTTCGGATCTCCGCTCCGGGGGCGACGACGCGCCAACATTGCGGCGCGCGTGTGGACGCTCATAACTTACCGCGTCCGGGCGCCGCGATCGAGTCCTCCCCGGCACGCGCCCTCCCGGCCGGACCACGAAATGGCACCTGTCGTGCAAGATGTCGGCACCAGGTATCCACGGGTGCGGGACCGGCCCCTCCCACGTGAGGCACCGATGGACCAACGGACCGTCTTGCTCGTCGAGGACAACGAGGACAACCGCATCGTGTATGCGACGATCCTGGACTATCGGGGTTTTCGCGTCTACGAAGCGTCGAACGGCGAGGAGGGGATCCGACTCGCCCGTGAGACTCTGCCCGATGCGATCCTCATGGACATCTCGATCCCGATCATCGACGGCTGGACGGCCACCGAGATGCTCAAGAAGGATCCCGAAACCGCGCACATCCCCATCATCGCCCTGACCGCGCACGCCCTCGCCTCGGATCGCGAGAAGGCGTTCGCCATCGGATGCGCCGGCTACCTGTCCAAGCCGTGCGAGCCGCGCACCGTGGTCGCCGAGGTCGAACGGGTGATCGGAGAGCGCGCCGCCCCGGCGAATTAGGCGATGAGGCCGGCGCAACGAACCGATGCCCGCGCCCAACCCGGCCGCATCCTGGTCGTCGACGACAGCCGCGACAACCTGGAAGTCCTCGCGACCCGGCTCCGCTTCCGCGGCTACATCGTCGACACCGCGACCTCGGGCGAGGAGGCGCTGGCCCGCGTCGCGGAGGAGCCGCCCGACCTCATCCTCCTCGACGTCATGATGCCGGGGCTCGACGGCTACGAAGTCGCCCGCCGGATCCGGTCCAATCCGGAACTCCCGTTCATCCCGATCATCCTGGTCACCGCGCGTGATTCGACGCAGGACAAGATCGCCGGGCTGGACGCCGGCGCCGACGACTACCTGACGAAGCCGATCAACTACCCCGAGCTCGAGGCGCGGGTGCGGGCGATGCTGCGCATCAAGGAGTTGCAGGGCGAGCTCGAGGAAAAGAACCGTGAGCTCGCGCGCCTCAGCATCAGCGACGGCTTGACGGGGCTCTACAATCATCGTCACATCCAGGAGGTCGTGCACGAGGAGTTCGAGCGCGCGAAGCGGACCCGAGAGCCGCTGGCCGTGGTCATGTTCGACTTCGACCACTTCAAGCGCGTCAACGACACCTACGGCCATCAGGTCGGCGACCGGGTGCTCCAGGAGATGGCGCGTATCCTTCGCAACACTGCGCGCGAGATCGACAAGCTCGGGCGCTACGGCGGCGAGGAGTTCATCGCGGTCCTCCCCGACACCGGGATCGACGATGCGGTGACCTTCGCCGAGCGCGTGCGCGAGCGGGTCGAGCGGCACCCCTTCGCCGTAGGGCAGGCGCGCCCGATCCACCTGACGGTTTCGGCCGGCGCGGCGACCTACCCGCACCCTGCGGTGTACAACGCCAAGACGTTGATCCATCGCGCCGACCAGGCGCTGTACGCGGCGAAGGCCGCGGGGCGCAACCGCGTCATGCGCTTCGACAACGGCGCCACCTGATCCAGGCAACCGAACCCACAAAGGACCCGATCATCGACGGAGATGAAGGAGTGAGCGCAGCGGACCTTGCGAACGCCGCACGTCGCGCCGCCGAGCTGCGGCACGTGCTGAACGAGGCGAGCTACCGCTATTACGTCCTCGACCGGCCGACGCTCTCGGACGCCGAGTACGACCGACTGTTCCGCGAGCTGCGGGAGCTCGAGGCGGCGCACCCGGAGCTGGTCACGCCCGACTCGCCGACGCAGCGCATCGGCGCGGAGCCGGCCTCCCAGCTCGCCAAGGTCCAGCATCTCGCGCCGATGCTCTCCCTCGACAACGCCTTCGACTTCGACGAGCTGCGCGCGTGGGAGGACCGCAATGCGCGTATCCTGAGCGAGGTCCGCGAGGCCGGCTACGTCGCGGAGCTCAAGATCGACGGCGCCGCCATCGCGCTCCTCTACGAGGACGGCGTCTTCGTTCGCGGTGCGACGCGCGGCAACGGCGTGATCGGCGAGGACGTGACGCGCAACCTGCGCACGATCCGGGAGATCCCTTTGCGCCTCCGCGACGGTGAGGCGCCGGTCCCGAGGCGAGTCGAGATCCGCGGCGAGGTCTACATGTCCTACTCGGGCTTCACCGCGCTGAACGAGCGCCGTGCTGCGGCGGGCGAGCCGACCTTCGCCAACCCGCGCAACTCGGCGGCCGGCAGCCTGCGCCAGCTCGACCCGCGCATCACCGCAGAGCGGCCGCTCTCCTTCTTCGCCTACCAGATCCAGCTCGACCCGGACTCCAGGGACGAGCTGCCGAT
Source organism: uncultured Gemmatimonadaceae bacterium (assembly GCA_964410055.1). GTDB lineage: Bacteria > Gemmatimonadota > Gemmatimonadetes > Longimicrobiales > RSA9 > CALBZE01. Next base: position 62,452 of record CAYPGK010000005.1, read on the forward strand.
CCGGACGCAGGAGGACGTGCTCCGGCTGCTCGAGGCGTGGGGGCTCCCGGTGAACCCCGAGCGGCGCGTCTGCCGCGACCTGGCCGAGGTCATCGCGTACGCCGAGGAAGTCGACAAGCTGCGTGGCGAGCTGGACTACGCGATCGACGGGCTCGTGGTCAAGGTCGCGCCGATCCACCTCTGGCCCGAGCTCGGGATCGTGGGCGGCAGAGAGCCGCGCTGGGCCGTGGCGTACAAGTTCGCGCCCGACCTCGCCACGACGCGGCTCCTCGCCATCGAGATCAACGTCGGCCGCACCGGGTCGCTCAATCCGTACGCCGTGCTGGAGCCGGTCGAGATCGCCGGCGCGACCGTCCGGCTCGCCACGCTGCACAACTTCGAGGACATCGCGCGCAAGGACCTGCGCGTGGGCGACACGGTCCTCGTCAAGCGCGCGGGCGAAGTGATCCCGCAGGTCGTCGGCCCGGTCACTGACCAGCGGACCGGCCAGGAGACGCCGTTCCTGCCGCCCGACCACTGCCCCGTCTGCGGCACGCCGGTCGAGCGGCCGGCCGACGAGGTCATGCTGTACTGCCCCAACGGCTCGTGCCCGGCGCGGATCTACTGGGGGATCGTGCACTTCGCGTCTCAGGGCGCCATGGACATCCGCGGCCTCGGCGAGCAAACTGTCCAGCTCCTCCTCGACCGCGGGCTGGTGCGCGACGTCGCCGACCTGTACGCGCTGCGCGTGGAGGACTTGCGGGAACTGGACGGTTTCGCCGACCTTTCGGCCCGGAACCTGGTCGAGGCGATCCAGGCCTCGCGCGACCTGCCGCTGCACCGCCTCCTTTTCGCGCTCGGCGTGCGGCACGTGGGGATTGTGGCCGCGCAGCAGCTCGCTCGTCATTTCGGTAGCATGGACACGCTGCTGGCGGCGGGACCCGAGGCGCTCGCGGAGGTGCACGGCATCGGCCAGACCACGGCGACCGCGCTGGCCGCCTACCTGGCCGAGCCGAGGAACCGGGAGCTGATCGAGCGGCTCCGCGCCGCGGGCGTGAACCTGGTCGAACCGGTGGAGCGGGAGGAGGAGCGCCCGTTCTCGGGGCTCACCTTCGTGGTCACGGGTACGCTTCCCACGCTGAGTCGCAAGGAAGCGACCGAGTTCATCGAGCGTCGGGGCGGGCGCGTGACGGGGAGCGTGTCGCGTTCGACGAATTTCGTCGTCGTTGGGGAGAGCCCTGGATCGAAGCTGGACCGCGCCCGCGAGCTGGGCATCCCGGTCCTGAACGAGGCCGAGTTGATGGCACTCGCGTCCGCGCGCGAGGCCGAGACTTCCGAGAGGAGCTGAACGTCATGAGCCAGATGCCGACCGGACTGCCGGAGATCTCGCTCCCTGCCGCTTCGCTGCACGCGATGCGGCGCGCGCTGGAATCACAGCTCGGCCCGGCGGACGCGGCCCGAGCACTCCAGCACGCCGGCCACGCGGCCGGCGATGCGCTGCACTCGCTCCTGGCCGGGGGCGACGACCCGTCGGAGCTCCCCGAGTCCGAGTTCTGGCACCGTCTGAACGATCTCTTCGCGCAGCGAGGCTGGGGCCGGCTCCACTTCGAGCCCGAGCACCCGGGGATCGGCTCGCTCGAGAGCAGCGACTGGGCCGAAGCGGATCCGGCCGCGGCGTCGTCGCACCCGTGCTGCCATTTCACGGCGGGGCTGCTCGCGAACGTGCTCGGCCGCACGGCCGGCCAGGACGTGGGCGTGCTCGAGGTCGAGTGCCGCTCCCGTGGCGACCTGCGCTGCCTCTTCTACTTCGGCGGCGCCGAGGCGCTGCAGCAGGTGTACGCTGCGCTCCAGGCCGGCCGCTCCGCCGAATCGGCGCTCTCCGAGCTGGCCTGAATGCCCCGCATCCTGGGCGTGGATTACGGTGAGCGGCGCATCGGTCTCGCGGTGAGCGATCCCACGGCCACGATCGCGAGCCCGCTCCCTACCCTCCTGCGTCGCCGCGGCAAGCGGCCGCCGGTGGCTCGCGTCGCGGAAACCGCCGGGCAGCTGGGCGTCCAGCGTATCGTCATCGGTCTCCCCCTCACGTCCGAAGGAGAAGAAGACGAGTGGACCCGCGAAGTTCGCGATTTCGGTGACAAACTCGCCTCCCGGACCGGACTGCCCGTCGACTACATCGACGAGAGGTTCACCTCCGCCCGCGCCGAGCGTACCCTACGCGAGCTGGGCCTCGAGCGCTCCGCTCGCGAGCAGAAGGGCCTCGTGGACGCGACGGCGGCGGTCCTGATCCTGCAGGCCTATCTCGATCGGCAGACGCATGACTGAACCGTTGCAGGACCTTGGAAGCCGCGTCGCCGCCGCCTGGCGGCGACGTTCGAACAGGACGATCCTCTCCCTCGCGCTCATTGCCGCACTCGCCGCCTCGGCGTGCAGCGGCAGCGGCTCCGGAGACATCATCCGCGTCCGCGTCCCGAGAGGCGCCAGCTTTTCCGCCGTGACCGACTCGCTCGCGGAGAAGGAGATCATCCGTTCGCCGGGGCTCTTCCGCGCCTACGCGCGCATTACGGGCGCCGACCGCAACATCAAGCCCGGGACGTACGGGTTTCGCAAGGGGACCGGGTGGAAGCGGGTGCTCGACGACCTCCACGCGGGGCGCGTGCTGCAGGCCAAACTCGTGATCCCGGAAGGATGGGACCTGCGCAAGATCGCGCCGCGGCTCGCGGCGCTGACCGGGCTGCCCGCGGACAGCGTGCTCGCCGTACTGGCCGACACCGCGTCCGCAACCCGCTACGGCGTGCCGGGCCCGAACCTCGAGGGATACCTCTACCCGGCCACCTACATCTTCCCGGTCGACGGGCCGCTGGAGCCCGTGATCGAACGGCTCACCGCCGAATACAAGCGCCGCTGGACCCCGGCGCGCCGCGCCCGCGCCGATTCCCTCAAGCTGAGCGAGCGCGAGGTCATCACCCTCGCCTCGATCGTCGAGAAGGAAGCACGAGTGCGGGATGAGATGCCGCTGATCTCGGCCGTATTCCACAACCGCCTGCGCATCGGCTACCCGCTCCAGGCGGACCCGACGGTCCAGTACGCCCTGGGCGAGCACCAGACCCGGCTGCTCTACGCCCACATCGACAGCGTGGCGGACAACCCCTACAACACCTACCGCCACCGCGGCCTGCCGCCCGGGCCGATCGCCTCGCCGAGCGAGCTGGCGATCGATGCGACGCTCTACCCCGCCGACGTGAAGTACCTCTACTTCGTGGCCCGGCCGGATGGGCGCCACATCTTCACCCGCTCCCTCGCCGAGCACAACCGGGCGCGGGCCGAGGTGCGCCGGGCCCGGCGCGTAGGGGCGCCCGCCGGCGCCGCCTCCCAGCCCGCACAGGAGTGAGCCCAGGTGAAGCGCATCACGCCGGACCTCCGGCTGATCGTGATCACGGATCCCGGCCTCGCGGCGCCGCGGAGCATTGACGACGTCGTACTCGCTGCGCTCGAGGCCGGAGCACCCGCCGTCCAGCTCCGCGACAAGCACGCGACGGCTCGCGAGCTCTACGAGCAGGCGCTGCGACTCCGGGAGCTGACGGCGCGATTCGACGCCCTCTTCTTCGTTAACGACCGACTCGACGTGGCGCTCGCGGTCGGTGCCGACGGCGTGCACATCGGGCCGGACGACATCCCTCTCGCCGCGGCACGACGCGCTGCGCCGCCTCCCTTCCTGATCGGTATCTCGACTGATGACCCTGCAGAGGCGGCCCGTGCGGTCGCGGCGGGCGCCGACTACATCGGATGCGGCGCGGTGTTCGGCACGCGCTCCAAAGCCGACGTCGCCTCGGAGCGCATCGGGCCAGAGGGGGTGGCCGCCGTCGTCGCCGCGGTCGACGCGCCCGTCGTCGCGATCGGCGGGATCACCACGGAGAACGTCCACGAACTTGCCGGGACCGGCGCCGCGGGTGTCTCCGTCATCGGCGCCGTCATGGCCGCCCCCGACCCGGGCGATGCCACGCGCCGGCTCCTTGCAGCCGGTCCCACCGCCCGAAGGGCCGAAGACCCGACTGCTGCGGCGGGTCGCGGGTCGTAAGCAGACGCCGCGTCCCAAGCACGAAGCGCCCGCGCGGGTTCGCAACGAACCGCGCGGGCGCTTCGTGCTGCCGCCCGAATAGGCCGCCGACTGGCTCGGAGGCCGCGTCAGACCAGATCGTCCCCGGCCGACACGGGTCCCGCGACCGCCCGTTCCAGGCGAACCTTGAGGTCGTACTTCTTCAGCATCCGGTGCACCGTCTTCCGGTCGATCCCGGCGTGCCTCGCGGCCTCGGAAATATTGCCGTCGTGGCGCGCGAGGAGCGCCTCGAGGTACGCCCGCTCGAACGTCTCGATCGCCTGCTCCTTCGCCTCGTGGAACGGACGGTCGATGTCCGCCACCACCGGCGAGCCCGGCACACCGAGTGAGGACAGCTTGTCGGGCAGGTCCGCCAGCGTGATCTCCTGCCCCGGGATCGCGAGCGAGACGACCCGCTCCATGAGATTCTGGAGCTCGCGTACGTTCCCCGGCCACGAATGCGCCACGAGGGCACGGAGCGCCTCGGGCGAGAGCCGCAGCGGCATTGCGCCATCGCGGTCGTACTTCTCCGCATACCGCCGCAGGAAGTGCTGCGCGAGGAGCGCGATGTCGTCCCGCCGATTCCGCAGCGGCGGCACGCGGATCGGGACGACGTTCAGCCGGAAGTACAGGTCCCGTCGCAGCACGCCCTCCTCGACCGCCTGCTCGGGATCGCGGTTCGTCGCCGCAATTACCCGGATGTCGATCGGGATCTCGTCCTCCCCGCCGACCCGTCGGATCTTCCGCTCCTGGAGCACCCGCAGCAGCTTGGCCTGGAGCTCCAGGTCCATCTCGCAGATCTCGTCCAGGAAGAACGTGCCCCCGGAGGCCGCCTCCATGAGACCACGCTTCTGCGTCATTGCGCCCGTGAACGCGCCCTTCTCGTGCCCGAACAACTCGGACTCGAGAAGATTCTCCGGGAACGCCGCGCAGTTGACCGCGACGAACGGCTGCTCCGCACGCGGGCTGTTCTGGTGGATCGACCGCGCGATCAGCTCCTTGCCGGTCCCGCTCTCCCCGCTGATGAACACGCTCGCGTCCGTCGAGGCGACGCGAAGTACCAGCGCGAACACCCGCTGCATCGCCTCGCTCACGCCGATGATGTTCTCCAGGGAGTATCGCTCCCGGAGCTCACCGCGGAGCCGCTCGTTGTCCCGCGCCAGACGCACCTGGCTCGCCGCACGCCCAACGAGGATCTGGAGCTGCGTCGCCGTGAACGGCTTCGGAATGTAGTCGTACGCGCCCGCCCGGATCGCTTCGATGCTCGAATCGACCGTCGCGAAGCCGGTGATCATGATGACGAGCGCCTGCGGGTCCAGTTGCCGGACCTCCCGCAGCAGCTCCATCCCATCGATGTCGGGGAGCATCAGATCGGTCAGCACGATGTCCGGCCGGTGCCGACGCGCGAGATCGAGGGCTTCGCGCCCCCTATGCGCAGTCAGAACCTGGTATCCCTCATGCTCGAGTAGACGCGAGCAGCTCTTCACGAGCAACTCTTCGTCATCGACGAGGAGTATCGTAAGGGCATCGGTCCGCGTCGACGAATCCATCACTCTATCCAATCGACAGGGATCGGCGAAGCCATGGTAGGCATTCGTGGGGTGAGGTTATGAAGATACCCCGCAAATCGCCTATCGGCAACCGAATTCCGAGCTTCTCGGCCGCGCCCGCGGCCCCAAATCAAACAAGCGAGCGCCGTACTGCTTGGTGTTGCAGTTCGGCGCTCGCCTGTTGGTTGTTTTGAGGCCGGCGGCGTCGTACTCTCCCACCCGGTCTCCCGGGCAGTACCATCCGCGCTGCGGGGCTTAACGACCGTGTTCGGGATGGGAACGGGTGGTTCCCCCGCGCCATGGCCGCCGGCCACTCTTCTCCTGGCTGTCCTCTCCTCTCTTTGGCCGTGTGGCTAAAGGACAGCTCGCGTACGTATTGGGCGTGTGGGAGTGTGTAGCCGAGTGCTACGTGCTGCTTCTTGTGTGAGGTGGGCCGCTCCACTGGGGAAGAGGCGCTCTGGCCTCTTCTGCCTTATATATTGGGCTGGCCAAGCCACACGGGCGATTAGTACGGCTCGGCTGAGCACGTTGCCGTGCTTGCACCTGCCGCC
>CAYPGK010000006.1:0-6265 GCA_964410055.1 uncultured Gemmatimonadaceae bacterium
GCTGTACCTGCGGATCCGGGACGGCGTGCTCCAGGGAGCGATCGCGCCCGGAACGCGGCTGCCATCGGCACGCGTGCTGGCGCGTGAGCTGGGCGTCTCGCGCAACACGGTAGAAGCCGCGCTAAGGCAGTTGCAGGCGGAGGGCTTCGTGGTGCGGCGGGTGGGGTCGGGCACGCGAGTGGCGGATGACCTGCCCGTGCGGCTTCTGAAGCCGCGCGCGGGGCGGGTGAGCCGGGCGCGCGGAGGGGGCGAGCCGCGGCGTGGAGCGTCGCGGCCGCCCGGCGCCCTGTCGGCCCGCGGGCGTTGGGTCGAGGCGGCGGGCGGCGAAACGGTGTTGCCGTCGGGGATGACCTTCGCACCGTGCCTCCCGGGCGTGGAGGGCATGCCGTGGGAGGTCTGGGATCGAATCGCCGGGCGGCATGTCCGCCGGTCGGCGCGGTACCGGCTCCGTCCGGCGCCGGCAGGGTTGTGGGCGCTGCGCGAGGCAATCGCCGGATACGTGCACATGAGCCGGGGCGTACGGTGCACTCCGGACCAGGTGGTGGTCGTCGACAGCGCGCAGCAGGCGATCGACCTCGTCGCGCGGATGGTGCTCGATCCGGGGGATGCGGTCTGGATGGAGGATCCCGGCTACGTGTCCGCTCGTCGGGCATTCGTAGCGGCGGGGGCGAGGCCGGTTCCGGTGCCCGTCGATGAGGACGGAATCGACGTTGCGCGTGGCAAGGCCGTCGCGCCCGACGCCCGCCTCGCCTATGTCACGCCGTCGCACCAGTACCCGATGGGCGTGACGCTCTCGCTCGCACGGCGGCTGGAGCTTCTCGAGTGGGCGGCGGACGCCGGTTCCTGGATCCTGGAAGACGACTACGACAGCGAGTTGCGCTACGATGGCCGGCCGCTGGCATCCGTCCAGAGCCTCGACGGATCCGGCCGCGTGCTGTACGTGGGCACGTTCAACAAGGTGCTCTTTCCGGGGCTGCGGATCGCGTACCTCGTCCTCCCCGAGGAGCTGGTGGCGGCGTTCGTCCGGGCGAAGGAGATCAGCAGCGGCGCCACGCCACCGCTCTTTCAGAGGGTGCTCGCGGAGTTCATCAGCGAGGGCCACTTCTCGGTGTACCTCCGGCGCGTCCGCGACGTGCTCACGCAGCGCCGCGACCGGTTCGTCCAGCTCGCGAGGGAGATGCTCCCTGACTCGGTGCGGCTGGGTCCCGCTGAGGGAGGAATGCACGCCGTGCTGCACGTGCCGCCACACGTCGACGACAGGGTGCTCTCGGAGCGGGCGCGGCGCCATTGGCTCGCGGTGCCCCCGTTGTCCAGCTACGCGGTCGAGAGTCAGGCGCGGGGATTGGTCGTCCACTACGGCAACGCCCCGTTGTCCGACATCGAGACCGGGGTGGGGACGCTGGGGCGCATCCTGGCGAAGGCGCGGGTCGTCAGACGGGCGACCGCGCAGGTCGACTGACCGCATACTGTGTGACGACCCGCTGGCGGGGGGCGCCCTGGAAGGGCGCGATTTTCCCCGGGAGCGCGGCCGGGACGGAGTCCTCGACACTGGCGTCAATCCTGCGGTGCGAGCGGCGCGGGGAGCACGAACACCCAGTCGAGGAGTCCACCATGACGATGCGCCTCCAAGAGGTACACCCAGCCCTGGTCCACTATCCGATCGCGTTCCTCAGTCTCGCGGTCGGCGCAGACACACTCGGGAAGCTGACGGGGAGCCGGACCCTGCTCGGGACCGGCAAGCTCGGGATCGCGCTCACCGCCGCGACGGGCGCGCTCGCCGGCGTGTTCGGCCTCATCGCGCAGGAGGAGGTCGAACTGAAAAGCAAGCGGGCGGATGACATGCTGGTGACGCACCGCACGCTCAACGTCGGGTTCGTCAGTCTCGCGACGGCGATGGCGATCTCGCGCGCCCGGAAGCACAAGCCGAGCTTCCGCTACCTCGCCCTGGGCTTTGCGTCGATGGGCGCGGTTGCGTACAGCGCTTACCTGGGCGGCAAGATGGTTTACGAGCACGGCGTCGGCGTCGCGGCGGCGGACGGGATCGCCGAAGGGCACGGCCCTGAGCTGCGCTGGGACCGGGCCGACGAGTTGAAGGAGCATGCGCTCCAGGATGTGCGCCAGGGGCTGCGTCATGCGGCGCAGACCGTGGCCGAGGGGAAGTTCGTACCGGCACTGCGCGAGGAGGTGCAGCCGACCATGCCGCGCGCCGCGGACGGGCCGCAGCCGTAAGGCGCAAGGCAGCGCACCCCCGACAGGAATATCGTAGCTCCGGTCGGTCGCCGGCGCGCCCCCGCATCGGGTGTGGCCGCCGGCAGCCGACCGGATTACGTTGCATCCCCACTTGGGATTATGGCGGGGCGGGGCAGGGGAGGGCGACCTGCGACCACCGAACGCTGGAGGGGGCGTGAGCAGACCTGTGCGAGGACGCGGCGGTCCAACGGCATGGTTCCTTGCATTCGCATTCCTGATCGGCCTGGCCGGTGAAGGCGCGGCGCACGACGCGTTGCGGCGGTCCGTGCCGGCGAACGGCGCGCTGCTCGATGAGGCGCCTCGAGAGCTGCGACTCACGTTCACGCGTGCGATCGACCCTGCACTCGCGCGCGTCGAGCTGATCGACGCGGACGGCGGCGCGGTCGATGTGGCGCCACCCGCCGCGGATGCCGATGCGCCGAGCGTCCTCGTCGTCGCGGTGACGGGGCCGCTCCGGGCGGGCGCCTACACTGTGCGCTGGCGGATCGTCGGGTCGGATGGGCACCCGGTCCAGGGCACGTTCGGCTTCGAGATCGCCGAGGGCGCGGCAGGGCTCGCGCCGCCGGCGACAGGCGACGCGTCGCAGGACGGGGCCGGCGTCGGTGAAACCCCGGCGTCGCATTCCGGCGACGGAGTCGAGGGGGCGGTCCCATCGCATCCGGGCGACGTGCCGGGCGCCGATCCTTCGACGGCGCGGCGGGCCTTCGACGTCAACTCCCCCGCCTACGTGGCGATCCGTTGGTTCACCTTCCTCTGCCTGCTCGGGCTGATCGGGAGCGTGACGTTCCGAGCGGTCGTGCTCGGTGGCGTGGCAAGGCGGGGCGGCACGACGGCGGCAGTGGTCGAGGACGCGTCCGACCGAGCGCGCGTCATCGGGATGGCGCTCGGTTGGGTGCTCCTCGTCGCCGGCGGCCTCCGGCTCGTGGCCCAGGTCTACGCCCTCGGTGGGCTCGAAGCCGGACTCGTCGGGACGCTGATCACGGGCACGGCGTGGGGGCGCGGCTGGATGCTCCAGGTGGCGGCGACGGTCCTCGCGCTCGTGGGGCTCGGCACCGCGCGGGGGCGTGGCGTGCGGGTGGGGTGGGGTGCTGCCGCCTTCGCGGCCGCGGTCCTCGCGGTGACGCCCGCGCTTTCCGGGCACGCGATGGCGTCCCGAGGGAGCGTGGCGCTCGCCGTCGCGGCAGATGCGCTGCACGTGATCGGTGCGGGCGGCTGGCTCGGCACGCTTGCGCTGATCGTGGCGGCCGGGATCCCCGCGGCGATGCGGTTGGACGGGCCCGTACGCGGCCCGGCGGTGGCTTCGATGATCGGCGCGTTCTCACCCGCCGCACTCTGCTTCGCCGCCGTTCTCGCGGCCACCGGGCTCTACGCGTCCGTCCTCCACGTGGGGAGTCTGGCCGCGCTCTTCGAGAGCGCGTACGGACGGACGCTCCTCATCAAGCTGGCCGCGATCGCCGCGGCGTTCGGGATGGGAGCCTACAACCTGCTGCGCGTGAAGCCGGTGCTGGGCGACGAAGCAGGGATTCCCAGGCTGCGACGCTCCTCGACGACCGAGCTCGCCGCGGGCGGGATCGTGCTCGTGGCGACGGCGCTCCTGGTCGCAACACCGCCCGCCACGGATGCGGCCGGGCCTGAAGAGCCGCCCGCCGATGTCACGGCACCGGTGGGTGCCGTGCCGGAGAGCGGCGCGCCTCGCTCGGCGTCGTAAGCGACGTCGTCACGCTGAGTCGCGCCCGCGGCTCCGGGCGCCCGGCCGTGCCCCGGGCGCCGGGCCGCTCACGGCGCGGGAAGGTCGTCGCCGCACCCCTCGCAGAACATCGCCTCGGGGAGGTTGAAGGAGCCGCACTTGTCGCAGCGCAGCGTGCGCAGGCCGGTCGGCTTGCGAGCGCGAACGGGGGCGAGTTCGCCATCCCGCGCGGCGCCGTCGGCCGCGGTGGAGCGGGAGGCGCCGTTGCGGCGAGAGGCGCGGCCGTTCGAGTCGTCGGTCACCGCCTGTTCGCTCGCAGCCGCGAGTGCCTGGAGGAAGGGGGTGTCGGACACTTCTACCGTGGTGAGCGCCGGCTGGCGAACCTCGACGAGCACGCCCTCGAGGCGTCGGATCTCCGCTTCGAGCGCCGCCTGGCGCTGCTTCGCCTCCTCGATCGCCGCGGCCAGTTCCTTCTCGATGGACGCCCAGCGCTTGTCATCGTACTCGCCGACCTGATGCCGGATCCGTCCCTCGACCAGTTCGTCGTTGCGAGAGGCGAGCGATTCGACGACCTCGGCGAGTTCCGCTCGCCGCTCGGCGAGCCGTTCCTCGAGCTCGCCGACGTGCGTGCGCAGCGTATCCACCGCATTCTCGAGCCGGGCCGCGTAGTCGGCGGCGATTCGCTCGTAGATGTGGTCCGGGATGTCGCCGCGCTCCGATTCGAGCGCGTCCAGCCACTGCTGGTATCGGTCTCGCTCGGCGATCAGCGCCGGGATCTGGCCGGCGTTGTTCCGTGCCGTCTCTTTCTGGCTCATCCTTCGCACTGCCTCTGGTGACCCCTGGCCGCAATAAAATTCACCGATCCAGAAAAGCGTAGCCGGCCACGACTGGACGGCGGCGGCTTCGCCCCGAATCGGTGTCCATTCCGCGGCGCGGCCGGCCCCAGGCCGCCGCACCCGATAAGTGTTTGTGTCGTAATGAAATGTGTTGGAGATCCGGTCGGGAGTGACCTCGCGCGACCGACGCGGCGTCCAAGACTGGGCGAGTCGCCGCGCTAGATATTAAGGCAAGTCTCATGCTTGCGCCAGGCGCCAATGGGGATGGTGCCGGAGAAGGGGGCATTTTCCTTGCGTGGAGCCCGGCGACTCCTCGGCCAAATGCAACTCTTCGCACGGAGGGATTCATGAACAAATCCGAACTGGTGGATGAGCTCGCCCAGCGCAGCGACCTATCGAAGAAGGATGCACGGACGGTGGTCGATACGCTGTTCGACCCCAAAGATGGGATCCTCGCGAAGGCGATGAGGAAGGGCGACCGGGTCAACATCACGGGATTCGGCACGTTCGAGGTGAGGCAGCGGGCGGAGCGGATGGCGAGGAACCCCCGGACAGGGCAGCAGATGCGGGTCCCCGCGTCGAAGGCGCCTGCGTTCCGGGCAGGGAAGGGGCTGAAGGAGGGCGTGAGTCGCTGACCCCGGCGCGGGAGCGACGTGCAACGCCCCGGGAGCAGGTCGTTCCCGGGGCGTTCGTTCATCCTTCGATATCGCCGGGCGGTTCGTCGCCGCCGGCGGCAAGCCCGCGGACCTCCTGGACGGCGATCCTGAACAGGACCCAGCGGTGGGGCACCGGGTCGTCCGGCGTCAGCATGGCGGGCCAGAGCGTCCTCAGGATCTCGACTGCGCGGTCCCACGTTTCCTCCGCCTGGGGGGAGCCGGACGCGGGGATCGTGTAGAACCCGCCGTGGATGACGACACTGCGCCAGTGGGCAGCATCCTCGATCTCGTCGACCTCGAACGCGACCCAGTAGTTGTGCTGGATCGTCGAGAGCTTCGTCCCGGGCGAGGTCCGGCCGTAGAGCCAACCGTCGGAGTAGACGTAGTTGATCGGCTGGATGTCGACGCGGTCGCGGAAGGAGAAGGCGATCCTTCCGACATGGTTGCGCGTCAGGATCTCATCGATCTCGCCGCGGTCCAGCTCCCGAATCCGCAGCGGCGGTACCTTGGACATCGACGGCCTCCGGTCGAGTGCGGTCGTGTTCGCGGCTCCGGGCATCATCGCCCGGCTCGTAGGCAATCCCGAACGCCGAACATACGGCGGCGCGTGGGGCGGAAACAAGCGTGCCCGGCCGGGTCGGAGCGGTCCGCGGGCGATGCGATGACATCACCGCCGACCTTTGTGGCCCTGCCACCCGTTCGCCTCAAATGCCGCGCTCGCCGGTGATCGACGCCGTTAGCGCGCCGACGAAGTAGGCGACCACCGCCGCCGCGCCGCCCACCAGCAGCATCTCCCCGCCGCTGCGCCACCACGAGTGCCGGGTCACGACCGCCCG
>CAYPGK010000006.1:6365-16886 GCA_964410055.1 uncultured Gemmatimonadaceae bacterium
CCCAGTCCATGGACGCCTCCATTGTGCACGTTCGGAGGGCCGCCCGGGTCGCTCCGGCCGCCCGCGGAATTGCTGGCCACGGCCGCCCGCAAGGCCGGGCGATCACGGAGGGGTGCAAGTTCCCGGCCGCGGCCGTTTCGCACCGCGCCCCGTCGCGGGCTGCGGGGGAACACGCCTTGCAACGCTTCTTTGCGGGAACCGCGAGGAGGCCCCGGACCCCGGACACTGCGGGTCCGGGGCTTCTCGCTTTTCTCGCGCCGAGCATCCGAAGGACCACCAGGACCGCCGCCATGGACCGAGACGCCTATCCCACCCCCGGGCTCGACGCCTTCTGGGAAGACGCCGATCGCGACGGCTCCGGTGACGACCCGCTCGAGCGCGAGCTCTGCGATCGGCTCGACGCCCTCGCCAGATACCGCCGCATGATCGCCGAGGCGCAGGTCAACGGCCAGGACGACGTCACCGAACGGCTCCTCGAACAGCACGAGCGCGAACAGCGCATTGCCGAGCGTCTGACCGAGGTGATCCGACTCCGCCGCCGTCGCGGCCGGCCTCCTCGCCCTTGACCCCCGATCAACTAAAAGACTAGTATAATTCGGCACGGCGCTGCGCCGCCAAACGGCGATGCAACGTTTCCCGACCCGGCGGCATCTTTAGGGAAGACCGCGGGTGGCGCTGGAGTGTCCGGATTGTCCATGGCGTCCCGGCGAGAGACGTCTTAGAGTGATGTGCTACCCAATGTGTCATTCCGGGCACGCTGACCTACCGACCTTCCAATCCACTGGCGAAGACGACCTATGGCCTTTCCCCGAAAACTGATCAGCTACTCCGTCGGACTCCTGGTGCTGGCGGTGATGGGCGCCGGGATCTACTTGCGGATCCAGAAGGAAGGCGAGACGGACTCCGGCAACGAAAGCGGCGAGCGTCCGGTCGTGGCATCGACGGAGGCGTTCTCGACGGACATGGCAATCCCGGTCGAGGGCGCGCCGGTGGTGCGCGACACGCTGGTGCTGTCCGTGTCCGCGTCGGGCCAGGCGGCGGCGTACCGCCAGGCGACGCTGCTGGCGCAGGTGGAAGGGCAGGTCAGGAGCGTGCGTGTTCAGGAGAACGCGCGTGTGAGCGGCAATGAACTGCTCCTGCAGATCGACCCGACGCAGTTCGAGCTGGAGGTGGAGCGTGCTCGCGCCGCGGTCACCACGGCGGAGGCGTCGTTCCGCGAGCTGACGCTCTTCGACGACCGTATCGAGGATCCGTCCGTGCGTGAGGAGCGCGAGCGGGTGGCGCGGGCGCGGAGCCAACTGGATCAGGCGCGTGTGTCGCTACGCGAGGCGGAGCTACGCCTGGCGCGGACGCGGGTGCAGCCGCCGTTCCCGGGACGGATCGCTTCGATCAAGGTGGTGCCGGGGCAGTGGGTGCGGGTCTCGGACGAGCTGATGACGGTGGTCGACCTGGATCCGATCAAGGTCGAGGTCCAGGTGCTCGAGGGCGAGATCGCGTACCTCGCGCCTGGTCGGAAGGCGACGATCTCGTTCGCTGCGTTCCCGGACACGACGTTCATCGGGACGATCGAGACGATCAACCCGATGGTCGACCAGTCGACGCGCACGGCGAAGGTGACGGTCACGGTGCCGAACCCGGAGGGGAAGATCCTGCCCGGGATGTACGCGCGGGTGTCGCTCGAGGCGCGGCGCTTCCCGGACCGGGTGATGGTTCCTCGCGAAGCGATCCTCGAGCGGGACCGGCGGACGATGCTCTTCGTCTTCGAGAACGGGCGGGCCAAGTGGCGCTATGTGACGACCGGTCTCGAGAACGAAACGATGGTCGAGATCGTCCGCAACCCGGAGACGGAGTTCGTCGAACCCGGCGAGATCGTGCTGACGAACGGACACTACACGCTGATCCACGATGCGAGCGTGCGGCTGGTGGAGAACGTGGCCGCGGCCGGCGGCCGGCCGAACTGATCGGCGAGGAGAGCGGATCATGAGGAAGATCGTATGGGCGCTCCTCGTCGCCACGCCGGCTTCTGCGTGGGCGCAGGGGGTCCCGGCGCGGCTCACGTTGGAGGACGCGCTCCGTATCGCGAGGGCGAACAGCCCGACCTACTCGCAGGCGGTCCACGGGCTGGAAGCCGCTGCGGCGCAGGAGCGGGAGGCGTGGGGGCAATTCCTGCCAAGTCTCTCGACGGACCTCTTCTTCTCCGGCAGGAACAGCCGTTCGCTGACGGGCGAGGGCGATTTCGGGGAGGTCGTGGTCAACCCGACCTATGTGGAGACGACGTCGAGCAGTGCGTCCCAGGGCGTAGCGCTCCAGATGACGCTTTTCGACGGGCTCGGCAACGTGAACCGGGCACGTGCCGGGCGTGCGGCGATGCGGGCCGCCGAAGCGGAGGCCGGTGCTGCAGAGCTCCAGCTCCGGCAGGAGGTGGCGACGGCGTATTTCCGGGCGGTCCAGGCGCAGCGGCGGCTGGAAGTCGAGGAGGCGTTGCTGGCCTCGGCCCGTGAGCAGCTCGCGATGACGGAGCAGCGCTTCCAGATCGGGTCGGCGAACCGGGAAGACGTGCTCGGGTCGCAAGCGACTGTCGCGAATCGCGAGCAGGCGATGCTCCAGGCGCAGGGTGAGGTGGACAAATCCCGGCTAGAAGTGTTGCGCGTCCTGGGGGTGAAGGGGAGTACCGACTTCACTCTCGTGGACGGGTTCCCGGAAGTGTTCGATCCGTCGCTGCTGGACGCCGACGCACTCGTCCAGGCGGCGATGGCGACGAGCCCCAGGGTGGTCCAGCGGGAGGCGGAAGCGATTCGGGCGGAATCGTTGGCGAGCGCCGCGAAAGGCCAGCGTCTGCCTCGGGTAAGCGGGAGTCTGTCCTACGGCCGCAACGTTGGCCGCGAGGGGTATGAGGCGCTCTTCGATTTCGACCCACCGAACAGCAGCTGGGGATTCAACTTGACGGTGAGTCTTCCGCTGTTCAACCGGTTCCAGACGTCGTCGCAGATCACGCAGGCGTCGGTCCAGGCGGCGAACGCTCGGGAGCGGGTGCGCGCCGAGCGGCTCGCGGTGGAGACGGAGGTCAAGCAGGCGCTGATCGACCTGGAGAACGCGTATCGGGCTGTAGAGCTCGCCGATCGCGCCCTCGCGCTCAGCCAGGAGCGGCTGGACCTGACCCAGGAGCGGTACCGGACGGGGACGAGCGTCTCGTTCCTCCAGCTCCAGAGCGCGATCGACCAGGCGGCCGGCGCGGAGCAGGGTGCGATCCAGGCGCGGTTCAACTTCGTGATGGCGCTGGTCATCCTCGAGACGAAGGTGGGGAGGGAGGTGAGGCCGTAAGATGTCGCTGCCATCCCGATCCGTCGGCCGGCCCGTCGCCGTGGCCATGCTCTTCCTGGCCGTGGTGTTCCTCGGGCTGATCTCGTTCCGCCGTCTCCCGATCGATCTCCTGCCGGACATCGCGTACCCGAAGCTGGTGGTCTACACGACGTACGCGAACGTGGCGCCGGCGGAGGTCGAACGCTTCATCACGCAACGCATCGAGAGCCAGGTCAGTGCCGTGCCGGGCGTGGAGCGGGTCGAGAGCGTGTCGCGCGAGGGAGTCTCGCTGGTCACGCTCCGCTTCGCGTGGGGCACGGACATGGACTTCGCCGCGCTGAATGTGCGCGAGAAGCTGGACAACCTGCGGGACGTGCTGCCGGAGCAGGCGTCCCGGCCCGTCGTCCTGCGGACCGATCCCACCTCGGACCCTATCATGGCGCTGAGCGTGGCCGGCTCGCGCGATCTCTGGGCGCTGAAGGAGCTCGCGGAGTCCGTCTTCAAGCGGCGCCTCGAGCAGATCGACGGGGTGGCGCAGGCCGCGGTCACCGGCGGCCTCGAGCGGGAGGTCCACGTCGAGGTCGACCCGGCCCGGCTCGAGAGCTTCGGCCTGACCATCGGCGACATCGAGGCGGCGCTCGCGGCCGCGAACGCTTCCGCGCCGGGCGGCACGGTGCGCCGCGGACGCTATCGCTATTCGCTGCGGACGCTGGGCGAGCTCACGGACATCGAGCAGATCGCGGCCGTCCCGCTCCAGGTCCGCGCCGCAAACGCTCCGGGCAGCGCACCGTCCGGCGGGTTGGGACAGACCGGCAACGAGCCGCCCCACGTGATCTCGCTCCGCGACGTCGCCCGTGTCGTGGACGGCTTCGCGGAGCGGCACTCGATCGCGCGCTACAACGGCGTGGAGTCCGTAGGCATTCTCGTCTACAAGGAATCCGGCGCGAACACGGTGCGGGTGGCCGGGCGCGTCGAGGACGTGCTGGAGGAGCTGCGCGCGGAGTACCCGGACATCGAGATGGACGTGGCGATGAGCCACGCCGGCTTCATCTCGGAAGCGATCGAAAGCGTGGTCGGCGCGCTGATCGAGGGTGGCGTCCTCGCCTTCCTGGTCCTCTTCCTGTTCCTGCGCGATGCGCGATATCCGGTCGCGATCGGGCTCGCGATCCCGATCTCGGTGATCGCGACCTTCGCGCTCCTGGACCTGGCCGGCATTTCGCTCAACATCATGAGCCTGGGCGGCCTCGCGCTCGGGATCGGGATGCTGGTCGACAACTCGATCGTAGTGCTCGAGAACACGTTCCGGCACAGAGAGAAGGGACTGACCGCCATGGCGGCCGCCGTGGTCGGGGCGGAAGAGGTGCAGGCCGCGATCACGTCGTCGACGCTGACCACGATCGCCGTGTTCGGCCCGATCATCTACGTCGAGGGGGTCGCCGGCGAGCTGTTCGGCGCGCTCTCCTTCGCCGTTGCGTTTTCTTTGCTGGCGAGCCTCCTCGTCGCCGTCACGCTCTTGCCGATGATGGCGGCGCGGTGGACCGAGCGGAAGTCCGGGAAGGGCGGCGCCGTCCGACGGGGGATGCGGGGCGTGGGCGCCCTGGTGGGCCGTATCGCTTCGCCGCTGCTGAACGCGTTCGACCGCGCGCTCGCCCGTGCCACCGAAAAGTACGTGAACGGGCTCACCTCGGCGCTGGCTCACCGGGGCAGGGTCGTCGCCCTGGCGCTCGGGCTCCTGGCCGTGGCCGCGGTGTTCGCGTCGTTCCTCGACCGTAGTGTGCTGCCGAACGTGGACCAGGGCGCGTTCCGGGCGCGGCTCGAGCTCCCGCGCGGCACGCCGATCGAGGAGACGTCGCGCGCGGCGGGCCGGCTGGAGCAGATCTTCCTCGGCGATCCCGAAGTCGCCGCCGTGTTCACCCGCGTCGGGCGGCAGGTAGCGGCCGGAGAGGTGGAGGCGGAGGAGAGCGGGCTCAACACGGCCGTCCTCGAGGTTCGACTATCCGGTCGTGCGAAGACCGCGAACGTACTGGCGCGGCTCGAGCCGCAACTGGCCGGGTTCCCGCCCGGCGCGCTCGCGATCGAGACCGGCGGTGCGACGGCGCTGGGCAACCTGCTCGGCGGCGGCGAATCCGACCTCGCCGTTCGCGTCCGCGGCGACGATCTCGACGGCGCCCTCGCCTACGCTCGGGAGATCGAACGGCGCCTGCTCGACGTGCCCGAGCTCACGAACGTGAGGCTCGGGATGGTGCTGGGCCAGCCCGAGGTGCAGATCGAGATCGACCGCGAGCGGGCCGCGGCGTTCGGGATCGAGCCGCGGCGGATCGCCGAGACGATCGAGAAGTTCATGCTCGGCGCGAAGGCCACGGACCTCATCGATTTCGATCGCAAGATCCCGGTGGTCGTGCGGCTGCCGGAGCAGCAGCGGCAGTCGCTCGAGACGCTTGACGCGCTCACCGTGGCCGGCGTTCCGCTTCGCGAGCTGATCCGGACGCGTGACGCGCTCGGCCCCGTCGAGATCCGGCGCCTCGAGCAGAGCCGTATCGTCCCCGTCTATGCGGACGTGGCCGGCAGCGACCTGGACGAAGCGATCCGTGCGACCCAGGCGGCGGTCTCGTCGATCCCGACGCCCCGCGGCCTTCGCACCGAGATCGGCGGCGAGAACGAGGAGATGCAGCGCAGCTTCCGCGACCTGGCGTTCGCATTCTCGCTCGCGCTACTCCTTGTCTACATGATCCTCGCCGCGGAGTTCGAGTCGTTGATCCACCCCTTCACGATCCTGCTCAGCGTTCCGTTCGCCCTCATCGGCGCCGTCTTCGCGCTCTGGGCAACCGGCTCAGGGATCAATGCGATGAGCCTGATCGGCGTCATCATCCTGGTCGGGATCGTGGACAACAACGCGATCGTGCTGATCGACCTGATCAACCAGTTCCGCCGTCAGGGGATGGCGGTCCGCGAGGCGATCATGGAGGCGGCGCGCGCTCGCCTGCGCCCGATCATCATGACCTCGCTGACCACCCTCCTCGGGCTGCTTCCGATGGCGATCGCGATCGGTCGCGGCTCCGACCTGCGCGCGCCGCTCGCGATCGCGATCTTCGGCGGGCTCTTCACTGCAACGGCGCTCACGCTCTTCGTCATTCCCATCGTCTACCACCTGGTCGACGAGGCGGGCGAGCGGGTGCGGGCAGTGGTGCCCGGACTTCGTCGCACCGCGGCCGCGCCGGCGCCGGAGCCGGTGGCGGCGGAGATGGGGCAGGGGGACTGAGGAACGCCGATGATCCGTCTCTCGATCCGCAGGCCCATCGCCATCACGATGACGTACCTGGCCGTTGCGCTCCTCGGCGTGGCGGCGTGGCGCAACGTGCCGATCGAGCTGCTGCCGGACACGTCACTTCCGCAGCTCCATGTCAGGGCGGAGATGTCCGGCGCCTCGCCCGAGGTGACGGAGGCGCTGCTCACCGCGCCGCTCGAGGCGGCGATCCAGCAGGTTCGCGGCGTCGAGAAGATCGAGTCGCAGTCGTACGAGCGCTTCGGGCGGGGTCAGGCGGAGATCACGGTCCAGTTCGCGCGAGGCACGAACATGGACTTCGCGCGCCTCGAGCTGTCCGAGCACCTCGCCGCGCTCGAAGCGGACCTGCCCGACAACGCGACGACGCCCGTCGTCGAGCCGTACATCCCGAGTGAGTTCGCGGATCAGAACAAGCCGTTCCTGCGCTACACGGTCACGGGGCCGTACACGCTGGAGGCGCTGCGCGCGCACGTCGACGAGGTCATCGAGCCCGAGGTCGCGCAGGTCGACGGCGTCGGATACGTGCAGGTGTGGGGCGGCCGCCAGCGCCTGCTCGAGATCGAGCTCGACGAGGAGAAGCTCCAGGCGCTGCGCCTCGACCCGAGGGAGGTCTGGCGTCGGGTCGCCGAGCTCGAGTACGTCCGACAGGCCGGGATCGTCGAATCTCAGGGGATCTTGCGGTCGATCGCGATCCGTCACCGGGCCGAATCGGCCGAGGAGATCGCAAGGCTCCCGATCATGACGGCGAGTGGACAGGTGATCCGTGTCCGCGACGTCGCACGGATCCACGACACCTACGAAGAGCCGAGGTCGCATTACCGGATCGACGGGCAGCCGGCGCTCTCGTTCACCGTCTACAAGGAAGCCGGGACGAATACGGTCGCCGTCGCCGACCGGGTGAAGGAGCGCCTCGAGCGGATCGCGTCGCTCCACCCGCCGGGTGTGCGGCTGATCCTGGACGATGACGAGAGCAAGGACATCCGTGCGCAGCTCACGGACCTGCGCTTCCGGGCGCTGATATCCGCGGGCGTCATCTTCGTCGTCCTCCTCGTCTTCCTCGAATCCCTTGCCTCCGCGGCCATCGTCTTTGCGACGATCGCCTTCTCGATCCTGATCACGCTGAACCTGATCTACTTCAGCGGACTCACGCTGAACGTGCTCACCCTCATGGGGCTCGCCATGGGGTTCGGCCTGATCGTCGACAACGCGATCGTGGTGCTGGAGAACATCTACCGGCTCCGCCGCCAAGGCATGAGCACGGAGGTCGCTGCGGAGCGGGGCGCGAGCGAGGTCGTACTTGCGATCCTCGCCGCCACGATGACCACCGTCGTGGTCCTCATCCCGTTCGTCTACCTTCAGGGCGAGCTACGGGTCTTCTACGTGCCGCTCGCGATCGTGGTGGGTTTCGGCCTGCTCGCGAGCCTGTTCGTGGCGTTCACCTTCATCCCCTCGCTCGGCTCGCGACTGCTGGGCAACGTCGCACCGGCCAGGGATGGCGGTGCGATCGGTACCGCTGCCGGGCGGCCGCCCATTTACGTGCGGTTCTACTCCGGCCTGATCCGGACCACGCTCCGCTTCCCGTGGATCACGGTCGTGCTCGCCACGGCAATGCTCGGCGGGTCGTACTACATCTTCGACAAGTACGTGACGCGTGGCGTGGTGTGGGGCCGCTGGGGGATGGAGAGGACGTACATCGACATCCGCATGACGCTCCCTCGCGGCGAGGAACTGGAGCGCACGGACGAGCTGGCGCGCTACTTCGAGCGTAAGCTCGCGAGCATGCCCGAGATCGGGCAGTTCGTCACCAATGTCCAGCCGCAGTACGCCCACATCCGCGTCACCTTCCCCGATTCGTTGAATCTGACGCAGGTTCCGATCGTGATCACGGAGCAGATGCAGGCGTTCGCCCACCAGTTCAGCGGCGCCAACATCTCGGTCGTCGGCTACGGTCTTCCGTTCTTCGGCGGCGGCGGGAGCAGCCCGCCGAACTACTCGATCACGGTCCTCGGCTACAACTACGAGCAGGTCCGGCAGATCGCCGAAGACCTGGCGACCCGGCTCAAAGGGTTCAGCCGCATCAGGGACGTGGACCCGAACGCATCGGGGCAGTGGTTCGAGCGTGACAAGGCGACCGAGCTCGTCCTGAGCATCGACCGGCAGCGCCTTGCCCTGCACCAGCTCACGATGCAGGACGTGGTGCGACACGTGAGCACGGCGATCTGGGGCCGCAACATGAACGACAGGATCCGGATCGGCGGCGAGGAGGTGCAGTTCCAGGTCAAGCTGGAGGGGAACGAGACGCTGGACGTGCTCGGGCTCCAGCAGCTCCTCATCCCGACGCGGTCCGGGCAGACCGTGCGGCTCATGGACGTGGCGACGTTGACCGAACGGGAGGTGTTGAACCGGATCGTCCGCGAGGATCAACAGTATCGCCGCAACGTGGCGTACGAGTTCCGCGGCCCGGCCA
The DNA here is from genome assembly GCA_964410055.1 of uncultured Gemmatimonadaceae bacterium. Lineage (GTDB taxonomy): Bacteria > Gemmatimonadota > Gemmatimonadetes > Longimicrobiales > RSA9 > CALBZE01. The sequence continues at coordinate 15,416 of CAYPGK010000006.1, forward strand.
AGCTCGGCGACCGGATCCACGAGCTCGTCATCAACACCACGCAGGTGCCGCCCGGCTACAAGCTCGAGGGCCGCGACCAGTGGCGCTGGTCCGACGAGGAGCGGGGCCAGATCTACGGCGTGCTCGCGGTCTCGATCGTGCTGATCTTCATGGTCACCGCCGCGCTCTTCGAGTCGATCAGGCAGCCGCTCTGCGTGCTCCTGGCCGTCCCCATGGCGCTCATCGGCGTGTTCCTGATCTTCTTCTACACCGGCGCCACGTTCACGCGGGAGGCGTACATCGGCGTGATCATGATGGGCGGGATCGTGGTCAACAATTCGATCCTCCTGGTCGACCACATCAACCAGCGCAGGCGTCGGGATGGATTGCCGCTCTACGACGCGGTGCTCCAGGGGACGCTGGAGCGCGTGAGGCCGATCCTGATGACGAGCGCGACCACCGTGCTCGGGCTCCTGCCGCTCGTGCTCTTCAGCGAGGCCGCTGACGCGAACATCTGGAACGCGCTCGGCTACGCGCTGATCGGCGGAATGACCAGCTCGACCCTCCTCGTTCTCACGGTCACACCCGCGCTGTACCTGCTCTTCGAACGTCGGCCGGAGAGAAAGCGCCTGGCACGGGCGGCGTCGTAGGCTCACCGGCGCTCGCCAGTCGCGCCCTCGCGCCCGGCGACGACCACCCTCGATCGACGGAGGTGCGCGATGATGATCGTGCGACGTGCAGCGGTGTGCGCCACGGCATGGTTGGCCGCTGGCTGTGGGGCGGGGTCCGCTCCGCCGGCATTGGTGGAGCGCACCGATTCGGCGGGCATGGAGATCGTGGTGAGTCGTGGCGCCGACGTCGCCCTCGACTGGACCTTCACGCCCGTCCTCACGCTCGGCGGCGCCGACGAGGGGCCGGAGGCGTTCTTCGGGATCAGCAGCCACTCGATCGCCGTCGGCCATGAGGGTGCCCTCTACATCCTCGACAACGGCAACCACCAGGTCCACGTCTTCGACGCCGACGGCCGTCACCTGCGCACGATGGGGCGGAAGGGCGGTGGGCCGGGCGAGCTGCAGCTCTGGCCGAACATGATCCGCCTCGCCGCGGATGGGACGGTGTACGTCTACGACATCGGCAAGAACGGTCTGGTCCGATTCGCGGCCGATGGCTCGCCCCTTCCCGAGATTCGCCTCGACATCTTCGGCCGGATGATCGAGGGTTACGCCCTCATGGACGAGGATGTCGTGGTAAAGACGACGGTTCGCGCCTCGGCCGAGGATGACCCGCTCAACGCCCTCGTCGCCGTGTCGACGGCCGGCGATACCACGCACGTCCTCCACACCCCATCGCCGCCGCTCAAGCCGGCGCAGTTCAACTGCGTCGCGATCAGCGGGATGACCGAGATCTTCGCACCGGAGCTGCGATGGAGCGTGTCGGGCTCGAGGATTTACGCCGCGACCTCCGCCGAATACGTGATCGACGTATACGAGGC
>CAYPGK010000006.1:16986-44274 GCA_964410055.1 uncultured Gemmatimonadaceae bacterium
GAGGCGGCGCCGATCGACATCCTGGGCCCGGACGGCGCCTACCTCGGCACGTTGCCCGCCGGCACGCCGTTCCCGGCCGCGTTCTATCCGGACGGCCGCATCGTCGTGGTGGAGAAGGATGAATTCGACGTGCCGCGCGTCGTGGTGTACAGGGTCGAGGGGTGGAGTCCCACGTCAGGTCTGGCCAGTGAGCGCGGGTCGTGACGCGACGTGATGATCCGAGGCAATGATGCTAGAGCGATAATGGATCACCCCACGACAATCAAGGAGTCCGGTCGCCGGTTGGAAGTGACGGTCGGCCGCCGGCTGGCCGCCCGGACCGTGATCCGGGCGGTGGCCGCCGGCAGCCTCGCGCTCGTCCTGCCCGCATGTGGTGCCGATGCGCCGCTCAGCGAAGACTTTCGCGTCGAGATCGACACGGTCGGCGGCGTCGAATACGTCCGAGCCTTCGGCGTCCCTCCGGTTCTCGACGTCGAGCCGGGCGTCCGGATCGGTGCCGTCGGCGATGCCGGCGAGCCCGGGCCCGACGAGTTCGGGATGATCCGCTCGGTCGTCGCCGACGCCGAAGGCGCGATCTACGTGGCCGACGTGCAGGCGAACGAGATCCGTGTCTTCGGTCGCGACGGCGGACATCTGCGTACGATCGGGAGGAGCGGCCGCGGACCGGGCGAGTTCAACGCCCTCTACACCCTTGCCTGGGTGGGTGACACCCTTGTCACCTTCGACCCGAACAACGCGCGCATCGGCTTTCTCTCGCCAACGGGCGAGTGGCTCGGCTCCACGCCGTATCGCGCCCTGACCGGCAATCCGATGTTCGTGCGCTTCTACCCGACGACGGCGGTCGAGGCGTACGTGCTGGGCGTCCTGCCGAGCGACAGGGGACTCGAGCGCGTCTACATTCGCGTCACCGGCACGGGCCTCGCCGACACGCTCGTGCCACCCCCGTTGCCGGACGTCGGTGCGTCGTCCGTGATCCAGTGCCCGCACCCGGGCGGGGGCGGGATCAGCTTCTTCAGCACGCCGTTCACACCCGGGTACATCAACGAGCCGGCGCCAGGGGGCGTCTTCGCGACGGCGTGGAGTGCGGATTACCGGGTCGCATTCGTGACCGCAGCCGGAGACACGCTCCGCGTCGTCGAGCGCGATTACCGACCGCACCCGGTGACGGACGAGGAATGGGAGGCCGGGACCGCCGATTATCGGAAGTTCCGCGAGGAGATGCCCGGCGCCCGCTGCGAGCCATCCGGCCCCTCACGGCCGGCCGTGAAGCCGGCGATCCGGCATCTCTTCTTCGACGCGGAGGGGCGGCTCTGGGTCGAGTGGTACGCCGCAGGCGGCTTCGCGTACGACATCTTCGGCAGCGATGGACGCCTGATCGGAACGGTCGACGTCCCCGACCGGGACGAGCGGTTCCCGCCGTACGCACGTGGAGGGCGGCTCTACCAGGTCGAGACCGACGAATTCGACGTGCAGTACGTCAGGGAATACGTCGTGGAGCTGCTGCCGTCCGGGAGGTAGTCCGAGGCCCGGGAGCGGTCGAGAGGCGGCTCAAGTCGCCGCCCCCTCCAACACCCTTCTCACCCGCGTCCACAGGTAGCCGTTGGCGAGCGCCCGCCCGCCGACCAGCGCCAGCATGGCGGCGCTCGCGCCGAAGAGATCCAGTTGCCAGCCGAGCACGGTGAACAGCACGGCGATGCCGGCCACCTCGAAGAGGCTCGCGGCCGTGATCTGCCGGGTCCGGCGAGTCTGGACCAGGACCGCCTGCTGGAAGGCGAGGAGCACGGTCATCGCGCCGAGCGGCACGGAGATGCGGGCCGGCCCGGTCGCCAGCTCGGCCAGTGATTCGGGCAGGCCCGAAACACCCTCGAACCAGACGCTCGCGAGGGGCGAGAAGGTGACCAGCGCGAGCGCCCCGCTCGCCGCGAGCCCGAGCCCGATCCCGAAGCGACGGAGCGGCGCGATGTGTTCGAGTCGCTTCCCCGACAGCGCGATGACGACCTCCTGGAACGCGAGCCCGGGCGCGCGGAAGAGGAACGACAGCGCGTGCACGACCGGGAAGACGGCGAGCGACTCGATCGGCAGCACGGCCCGGCCCATGAAGAACGTCAGCATCGGGTGCACGGTCAGCCCGATCAGTGAGGTCAGCGCGAGGGGGAAGTAGAAGCGCGCGATCTCGCCGTACCCCGAGGCGACGACCCGGCGCCCGAGCGCCCGCGCGGCGGAACCCGTGCGCCGCAGTGCCGATTCGCCGCGCACGATCAGCGTCCGCGCGGCGGCCTCCGCACCGGCCACCTCCTCCCCGCCGCTCCCCGCCTCGGCTCCGCTCTCCGTCTCCGGCGCGGCCGCCGGCTCGATCACGACCCGCGCCGGCCGGGCCGCGCCCGACGTCAACCGCGCCACCTCTGCCGCCGCCATGAACCGGGCTGCCAGCGCCTCGGCCACGACGCCGGTCGAAAGCGCGATGGCGCCGACCCAGGCGCCCGGGAGCGAGGATAGCGTGTAGAGCAGCGTCGCCGCAGTGGCCATGGCGCCGAGCCGCAGCAGCGTGCCGTATGCAACGAGGCGAGTCCGGCCCGACCGGATCAGGATACCGTGCAGGAAGCGTCGGTACCCGATCGCCGCGGGCCAGGGGAGGAGCAGCCAGAGCGCGCCGTAGACCAGCCCGACGACCGGGTCGGGGAGCCCGAGCACGCCGACGGCGAGGGCGTCGAAGACGAACGGGACCAGGACCACCAGCACCAGCGCGGTGGCGCCGATGTTCAGCGCAGCGGCGAAGTTGCGGAGCCGCCGGTAGCTCTCGGCGTCTTCGACCAGCGCGGTCGAGGCGCTCATCAGCATGATGACCGGCGACTCGAGGAGGATCGCGAAGGCGAATGCGACGCCGTGCGCCGCGAGGTTGTAGGCGGGCTCGCCCATCCGGGCGATCACGGCGGCCAGGAACGGCCCCTCGACCGCCATCATGATCCACTGCAAGGCGAGCGGCGCCCAGAACAGGAGGATCGCACGCGACGACCTAACGGCCGGCCCCAACCCAACGTCCTCCACCTGCGAATCCGATTTCCTATCCGCCACCCGGCTCGACTCCTTCGACGACTGCACAACCAGGGAAGGTCGCACCCAACGCCATACCGGGCAAGGCATGCGCCGGATCGGGGGCGCCCGTTGACGCATCTCCCTCACCCGGCTAGCTTTGCCGGCCTATGAACGAGAAACGGATCCGCGTACGGTTCGCGCCGTCGCCGACCGGCTATCTCCACGTCGGCGGCGCCAGGACGGCGCTCTTCAACTGGCTTTTTGCACGCCGCCACGGCGGCGTCTTCGTGCTCCGCATCGAGGACACCGACCGGGAACGCTCGAGCGACGAGATGACGCGCGCCATCCTCGAGGGGATGGAATGGCTCGGGCTCAACTGGGATGAGGGGCCGTACCATCAGGCGGACGGCCTGGAGCGCCACCGTCGCGATGCGCTCCGGCTCCTCGAGAGCGGGCTCGCCTACAGGTGCTTCTGCACGCCCGAAGAGCTGGCGGAGAAGCGTGCCCGGGCCGAGGGCGCCCAGGAGGCCTTCCGCTACGACCGGACGTGCCTGCTCCGCGTCTCGCCCGAGGAGGCGGAACAGCGTGCGGCCGCCGGGCAGCCGTTCACGGTGCGGTTCAAGGTGCCCGAAGGCGTGACCGCCTGGGAAGACGCGGTGCACGGCCGCCTCGAGTTCGACAACGCCGCCATCGAGGATTTCATCATCCTCCGCTCCGACGGCACGCCGATCTACAACATGGCGGTCGTGAGCGACGACGCGGAGATGCGCATCACGCACGTCATCCGCGGCGACGACCACATCTCGAACACTCCCAAGCAGATCCTGCTCTACCGGGCGCTCGGCTACCCCGAGCCGGTCTTCGCGCACGTCCCCATGATCCTCGGCCCGGACGGCAAGCGGCTCAGCAAGCGCCACGGCGCCACGGCAGTGGGGGAGTACAGGAACGCGGGGATCCTGCCCTGGGCGATGGTCAATTTCCTGGCGCTCCTCGGCTGGTCGCCCGGCGGCGACCTGGAGGTCATGAGCGTCGAGGAGCTGGTCGAGCGCTTCTCGTTGGAAGGGATCCACAAGAAGAGCGCGATTTTCGATACGCAGAAGCTCGAGTGGCTGAACGGCCAGCACCTCAGCCTCACCCCGGCCGAGCGGCTGGAGCCGATCGTCTCCGAGGAGCTGGTGCGGACGGGGGTGACGAGCGCCGAAGTACTTCGCGAGCGCCGTGAGTGGTACCTCGGACTGATCGACCTCCTCAAGGTCCGCGCTCGCGGCGTGGGCGACATCGTCCGTCAGGCGCGCCCGTACTTCGTCGACGAGATCGAATACGACGAGGAGGCCGTCCGGAAGCACTGGAAGGAGCCCGCCGAGGTCAGGGCTCGCCTCGCGGCGCTGCGCGAGCGATACGCGACGGTCGACTCCTGGCAGGAGGACGCACTCGAGGCCGAGCTGCGCGGCCTGGCCGACGAGCTCGGTGTGGGCGCGGGGAAGCTGATCCACCCGCTCCGTGTGTCGGTGACCGGGATGGCCGTCTCACCCGGAATCTTCGAAGTCCTCGTCGCGCTGGGCCCTGAACTCACCTTGCGGCGACTGGACGCCGCACTCGCCGCGCTCGACCGGCTCGCACATACTGCTTGACAGCATTCGCCCGGGGGCATAAACTGGCGCGTGGCCACGGCCGTGAATTCATGGGGGGCGTGGGCCGGTCGATCGATGCGGACGTCGGCTGGCGCGCGCCCTTTTTCGTAGCCGCGTGCTTCCTGCCCCTGGGCGAACCCGCCGATCTGGAGGCGAAGATGCCCGAGCCGTTGACCAAACTCGAGCGCCGGATCCTCGACTACATCGTCGATTACCTCCGGACCAACACGTACCAGCCATCGATCCGAGAGATCGGCCGGCGGTTCAACATCAAGAGCACGAAGACGGTGTCGGAGCACCTCCAGTCGCTCGCCGACAAGGGTTGGATCGAGCGCGACCCATCGCGATCGCGGGGCGTGCGGCTGCTGGGGCTGGACCTGAATACCGAAACGGTTTCGGTCCCCTATTACCGTAGTCTGTCGAGCCTCTCCGAGGCCGTCGCGGCCACGGACGCCCTGGGGATGGACCGCCGGCTGGCGAGCGAAGCCGGCTCGTTCCTGCTGACCGTCGACGGCGAGGGAATGCCGTCGGCGGGGATCCGGCCCGGGGACATGCTCCTGGTCGAGCCCGTCACCGAGGACGAGGTCGAGGACGGCGACGTCGTCGTTGCCCGTCTCGACGGGGAGTGCTCGCTCCAGCGCTACCACGAGCGCGGCGGCGAGCGGTTCCTCGAGCCCGCCGATCCGGAGTACCTGCCGATTCTCCTGCGCGAGCGCGACTGCATATTCGTCGGCCGTATCGCGGCGATTTTCCGCCGCCTCCGTCTCGGGCAGGTGGCCGTCGCCGGGTCCGCCCACGAGCGCGGCGACGCCGTCCGATAGAATCCCTACCGTGAAGTGCGAATTCGGGCCGGCACGCGCCGGGGACGCCCTCTGGATGCAGAGGGCGCTCGAGCAGGCGCGCGCCGCCGCCGTCGAGGAGGAGGTGCCCGTCGGCGCGGTGGTCGTCATCGGGGGCCGGCTGGTCGCGGAAGCGCGTAACCGGACCCGCACCGCGGATGATCCCACCGGGCACGCCGAGCTGGTTGCCATCCGCCGCGCCGCCGAACGTCTGGGGCGCTGGGCGCTCCTCGATGCGACCGTCTACGTCACCCTCGAGCCGTGTGCGATGTGCGCGGGCGCCATGGTCCTGGCCCGAATCCAGCGCCTGGTGTACGCCGCATCGGATCCCAAGACGGGGATGTGCGGCTCGCTCGCCTGCATTGTTCAGGACCCGAGGCTGAACCACAGGGTGGACCTCACGAGGGGTGTGCTCGAAAACGAGGCCGCCGACCTGCTCCGCACATTCTTCCGCAGTCGCCGTTGAGCCGAATCGCGCCGGATCGCGCCCGACGCCACGCCCGACACCACGCCCGACACCACGCCCGACACCACGCCCGACACCACGCCCGACGCCACGCCCGACGCCACGCCCGACGCCACGCCCGACGCCGCCGCCGGCCCGCCCATCCACTCCGCCGGCTCGCACGCGCCTTGCAACGCACCGTCGCACGTCGAATCCGTTCCCCTGTCACGCCGGAGGATGAGCCGTGTTCGGAGCCGTGGTCAATGCGGTCGGGTACGCCAGGAAGCCCAAGGCGACGTTCGTGCTGAGGCACCCCGTCAGGGCGGTGAGGATCATGAAGTTCCGCCATGACGTGAAGGAGACGTTCACCCCGCGCCGCATCGCGCTCGGCATTGGCGCCGCGGCGGTCATGGTTCCGCTCGGGTACTGGCTCGGCCGGAAGATGGGCCTCGGCTGAGTCACCTGGCCGCAAGGATGTCGGGCCGGCGCGGCCGTTCTACTCCCAGCAGTGCCGTCCGGCCCCGAAATCCTTGACAGAACGACCCCGCCCCCCCCTATTAGCGCCGGCGTGTTGACATATCTCCCGTAGCCGGGGCACCGGCGCGCCGATGCGCGGCGGGCCTCTGCTCACTCCCCATCAATTCGATCCAGAGCGCTGCGGACCTGGCACACATTGCGTCCTCCGAATCCAATTCGCCGAATAGGCCGCGTCGCTCGCTCAACATCAGCCTGTAATCGTGAGGTGAAACGTGAGAAAACTCGTGATGGTCGCGGCCGTTTTCGGCGTGGTCATTCTTGCGGCCGAGGAAGCGCAGGCGCAGGTTTCTTTCGGTGCGCAGGCAAGTTATGCGGATGACATGGATTTCGGCATCGGGGCGCGCGTTTACGCAGGGCTCCCCTTCACGGGTGTCGAGTTCATGGGGTCGTTCGACTACTTCTTCCCGAGCGTTGACGACTTCAACTATTTCGAGGTGAACGCGAACGCGCTCTACTCGCTGCCGGTCGCCAACATGCCGGCGTTCCGCCCCTACGTGGGTGGCGGGCTGAACTTTGCACGTTGGTCCATGGACATCCCCGCCGAGCTGAAGCCGTTCATCGAGGGCAGCGCGTCGGACACCGAGTTGGGCCTGAACCTGATTGGCGGGGCGGAATTCGGTGTCGGCCGCTTCAAGCCGTTCGCCGAGCTGCGCGCGCAGATCTCCGGCGGCGAGCAGGTCGTCCTGGCGGCCGGGATCCGGATGTAGCCACACACACGAAGCGTTCGGGGGACGAAAAATGCGGCCCGGCGCCAGGTGCGCCGGGCCGCTTCGATTTGTCGATGTGTTCGTTGCAGCGTCCTTCGGGTCAGTCGGCCGACGCTACTGCGGGGGCGGCCGACTCCGTCTCCGACGCGGGCGCTGCGGCGAGGTCCAGCCGCCGGCCGAAGAATCGTAGCACGGCGTAGAGGATCGCGACACCGACGAGCAGCGAGATCACGGGACTCATGCCGAAGGCCGTGGGAATGTCGCCAACGGCCATGGCGACGACGGCGACGGTGACGGCATAGGGGAGCTGCGTCCGGACGTGATCGACGTGGTCGCATGCGGACGCCATCGAGCTCATCACGGTCGTGTCGGAGATCGGCGAGCAGTGATCGCCGAAGACCGAGCCCGCCATGATCGAGCTGACGACGCCCAGCAGGATCGTGTAACCCTCGCCGGTGCCGAACCCGACGCCGGCACCCATGGCCACGGCGAGCGGGATCACGACGGGGAAGAGGATCGCCATCGTCCCCCACGAGGTCCCCGTCGCGAAGGAGATGAGCGCCGCGACGAGGAAGACGAGCACCGGGAGGAGTTTGATCGGCAGCGTGTCCTGGAGCACGGCCGAGAGGTACGGCCCGGTCCCGAGCGCTTCGGTCACCCCCCCGAGCGACCAGGCGAGGACGAGGATGACCACGGCGAGCATCATCGACTTGAGCCCGCCGACCCAGGCCTCGATCGCCTGCGACGCCGTAAGGATGCGCTGTGCGATGGGGAGCGCGATTGCGACGATCGATCCCGTGAACGACGCCCAGATCAGCGAAGCGAAGGGGTCGGCCTCGCCGACGACCTCCCACAGCGAGTGATCGCCCGCGCCGAGGCTCTCTGCGCCCGTATGGAAGATGCCGACCAGCGCCACGATCATTACGGTGAGGACGGGGATCCCGGCGTTGTACCACCGGTGCTTCACACCCTCGGGCGGCTCCTGTATGCCGCTGCCGGTGTCGGCCGCTGGCATGGCGCCCGGCCGCAGCAGTCCGCCTCCCGACGCGGCGCGGCGCTCCGCCTGGAGCATCGGCCCGTAGTCCCGCCCCGTGAGCACGATGAACAGCACGAAGATCAGGGTCAGGATCGGGTAGAAGAGGTACGGGATCGAATGCAGGAAGACGCTGAACGGGTTCTGGGCCGCGGCCAGGAGGTCGGCCTGCACGGCGGCGTCGGCCGTCTGCGCCGCTGCGCTCCTCATCGCATCGCCGATCAGCGTGATCTCGAAGCCGACCCAGGTCGAGACGACCGCCATCGCGGCGATCGGCGCCGCCGTCGAATCGACGATGTAGGCGAGCTTCTCCCGAGAGACCTTCAGCCGGTCGGTGACCGGGCGCATCGTGTTGCCGACGATGAGCGTGTTCGCGTAGTCGTCGAAGAAGATCAGGGTTCCGGCCAGCCATGTGAGGAACTGGCCGCGCCGCCGTGACGTCGCCAGGCCGCGCAACGCTTCGACGACCCCTCTCGTCCCGCCGCTCCGGTTCATCACGCCCACCATCCCGCCGAGCATCAGGCTGAAGACGATGATCGCGATGTGGTCCGAGTCCCCGAGCGCTCCGAGGGCGAAGCGGTCGACCGTCATGAGCGTCGCGGAGATCGGGTTGTACTGACTGAGGAGGAGGGCGCCGAGCCAGATCCCCGCGAAGAGCGAAATCACGACCTCGCGGAACAGCAGTGCGAGCCCGATGGCCGCCAGCGGCGGCAGCAGACTGAGCCAACCCGGCTCGATGGGTACGGTCATGGAAGCTCCCGTGAGGCAGTGTCGATTCGAAAAAAGTTAATGTTTATGCAACGGGGAGTAAAGTGAAGGCGGCCTCTCTCGGGTTCGGTTGACAGCGCCCGGCGGCGAGCGTAACCTTGCCGCCGATCCTTCCGGACACTTCGACCCGATCCCGAGACATGACGCGGTCCGAACGGCAGTTGCTGATGGACGAGAAGGCGGTCGAGCGCGCGCTGGCCCGCATGGCGCGCGAGATCGTCGAGAAGAACAACGGGATCCAGGGGCTCTCGCTCCTGGGCATCCACCGGCGCGGGGTGCAGCTCGCCGAGCGGCTGGCTACCGAGATCGAGCGCGCGGAGGGCGTTCGTCCTCCGGTCGGCACGCTGGACATCACGCTCTACCGCGACGACCTGATGGCAATCGGCCCGCGGCCCGTCGTCGGCGAGACTCGCCTGCCGCCGGGCGGGATCGACGATCGCGCGCTCGTGATCGTCGATGACGTCGCCTACACGGGGCGGACGGCGCGGGCCGCGCTGGACGAGCTTGCGGACTTCGGTCGCCCCGCGCGGATCTACCTATGCGTCCTCGTGGACCGGGGCGGCAGGGAACTGCCGATCCAGCCGGACATCGTGGGGCGGACGGTCGAGGTCGAGCCCGGCGAGCGGGTCGACGTGCTGGTCCCGGAGCTGGACGGCCGGCTCGCGGTCGAGCTCTCGGCCCCGGAGGTGGACGGGTGAGCGAGGCGAACCCCTACCTCGGCAAGGACCTGATCGGCCTCGAGCAGCTCACGGCCACGCAGATCCGCGCGATCCTGGACACGGCCGAGCCGTTCAAGGAGATCAGCGAGCGGGCGATCAAGAAGGTCCCGGTCCTGCGCGGCAAGACGATCGTCAACCTCTTCTTCGAGCCGTCGACCCGCACGCGCATCTCCTTCGAGTTCGCGGAGAAGCGGCTGAGCGCGGACACGGTCAACGTGGCGAGCTCCGGCTCGAGCGTGCAGAAGGGCGAGACGCTGGTCGACACGGCGCGCAATCTGGAGGCGATGCGGATCGACATGGTCGTGATCCGGCACTCGGCCTCGGGCGCGGCGCAGTTCCTGGCGGAGCGCATCCCCTCGAACGTGGTCAATGCCGGCGATGGGCGGCACGAGCACCCCACGCAGGCCCTCCTCGACATGCTCACGATCCGTGACCACCTCGGTCGGCTCGAAGGCGTCAAGGTATGCATCGTGGGCGACATCCTGCACTCCCGCGTCGCTCGCTCCAACATCTGGGGGCTGAAAAAGCTGGGCGCCGAGGTCGGCGTGTGTGGCCCGCGCACGCTGCTCCCGCCCGCCGTGCACGAGATGGGCGTGCACGTCTTCCGGCGGATCGAGGAGGCGATCGAGTGGGCGGACGTGTTGAACGTCCTGCGGCTCCAGCTCGAGCGCATGAAGGCGGGCTTCATCCCGAGCCTGCGCGAGTACAATATGATCTTCGGGGTCACGCGTGAGCGGATCGAGCGCGCGCCCAGGGACCTCCTGATCCTGCACCCGGGGCCGATGAACCGGGGCGTGGAGATCGACAGTGACGTCGCCGACGGGCCGCATTCGGTGATCCTGGAGCAGGTGACGAACGGTGTGGCGGTGAGAATGGCAGTACTTTATCTACTGGCGGGCGGCGCGCCCGAGACGGCGGAGGCGGCGAAGCAGGGAGGAGGCGCGGAATGAGTCCGAAGCCGATCCTCCTCAGGGGCGGGCGAGTGATCGACCCGTCGCAAGGGATCGACGACGTACACGACGTCCTCCTGGCCGAGGGCGCCGTCGTAGGCATCGACCGCGAGATCGCACCGCCCGAGGGGACGGAGGTGCTGGACGCCTCCGGCCTCGTCGTCGCTCCGGGCTTCATCGACGTCCACGTGCACCTGCGCGAGCCGGGCGGCGAGCACAAGGAGACGATCGCGACCGGTGCGCGCGCGGCTGCCGCGGGCGGGTTCACTGCCGTCTGCGCCATGCCGAACACCGACCCACCGATCGACGACCCGGCCTCCGTCGGCTTCGTCGTGGCCGAGGGCGCGCGTGTCGGCGCCGCGCGGGTCTACCCCGTCGGCGCGGTGTCGATCAGGCTCGAGGGCGAGCGTCTCACGGAGATCGGCGAGATGGTCGATGCAGGCGCCGTCGGCATCACCGACGACGGCCGTCCCGTCTCCGACGCCGGGCTCATGCGTCTCGCCCTCGAATACGCGCAGACGTTCGACATCCCCGTCGCGAGCCACTGCGAGGAGCTTGCCCTCTCCCGCGGCGGCTCCATGAACGAGGGGCTCGTCTCGGCGCGGCTCGGCCTGGTCGGCATCCCGAACGCTGCCGAGGACGCGATGATCGCCCGCGATCTCATGCTCGCGGAGCTGACCGGCGGGCGGCTGCACCTCCAGCACGTCTCGACGCGGCTCGGCGTCGAGATGATCCGAGTCGCCAAGGAGCGCGGCGTTGCGGTCACCGCCGAGGCGACGCCGCACCACTTCACGCTGACCGACGAGGCGGTCGACCGCTACCGGACCGACGCCAAGATGAACCCGCCGCTCCGCTCGGCGGAGGACCGGGACGCGGTGCGGCAGGGCGTGGCCGATGGCACGCTGGACGTCATCGCGACCGACCACGCGCCGCACCATTACGACGAGAAGGAGCAGGCGTTCGAGGAGGCGCCGTTCGGGATCGTCGGGCTGGAGACCGCGATCGGCCTCACCGTGACCGAACTTGTCGAGAAGGGCGTGATCGACCTCGTGCGCATGGTCGAGCGGATGAGCTGCGCGCCGGCCCGGGCGTTCCGGCTGCCGGGCGGCACGCTGCGCGTCGGCGCGCCGGCGGACGTCACGGTCTTCGACCCCACCGAGGAGTGGGTCGTCGACCCGAAGAAGTTCCTCTCGAAGAGCCGCAACACGCCCTTTGCCGGGTGGACGCTGCGGGGCCGGGCGGTCTACACCCTGGTCGGCGGCCGCATCGTCTGGCAGGGAAGGGGGTGATCGCATGGCCGGAAGCACGAAGTCGGCACCCACGCCCCGGGCGTGGCTCGGAGATGCACCCTACCCGTGGCCGGGCCTCGATGAAGTCGCCGAGGGGGATCGCCTCGTCGGCTGCTACTGCGTGTCCAGCAAACAGATCGGCGTCACCAAGAACGACAAGCCCTACCTCCGGCTCCAGCTCGCCGACCGGAGCGGCGAGATCGAGGGGCGGGTTTGGGACGACGCAGAACGCGTCAACGAGCGGGTGGGCGTGGGTGACTACGTCGGCGTGCGCGGCAGGGTCGAGTCCTTCCGCGGCCAGCGGCAGCTCAAGGTCGAGGAAATCGAGCCGCTCGCCGTGACGGGCGAGGACATGGAACTCTTCCTCCCACGCACCCGATACGACCTCGAGGATCTCGAGGCCCAGCTCGACGCGCTCATCGCGTCCGTCGAGGACCCTGCGCTGAACACCCTCCTCCGGCGGCTCCTCGGCCCCGACACGGAGACCGGCCGCGTCTTCCGGCGCGCGCCCGCGGCCAAGCGCAACCACCACGCGTACGTGGGCGGGCTCATGGAGCACACCGTCTCCGTTGCGTGGGTGTGCAGCGCGCTCGCCCGCCACTACGGCGCGGCGCTCGACCGCGACCTCCTCGTGGCCGGCGCGCTCGTCCACGACATCGGAAAGACGCGCGAGATCGAGACGACGGGCGGCTTCCCGTACACCGACGAGGGCCACCTGCTCGGGCACATCGTGATCGGGATCCAGATCGTGGCCGACGCGGCGCGCGAGGTGCCGGAGCTCGCCCCCGAACGGGCGCTCCTCCTCCAGCACCTCGTGGCGAGCCACCAGGGGAAGTACGAGTGGCAGAGCCCCAAGATCCCCATGACCCTCGAGGCGCTGCTCCTCCATTACGTCGATGACCTCGACGCCAAGATGCACCAGGCCCTCGCCCTGGTCGCGGATGCGGAGAAGGGATGGACCGGGTACGATCCGTCCTTCGGCCGCGCGTTCTTGCGGCACCTGGACGCCGCGGAGGAAGCAGACGGGAGCGTCTCTGCGGCGCCGGGGCACTTGACCGGCCTCGAGGATGCCGTGACCGGCTCGGGTCGAGCAGCGACCGGATCGACGTCCGATCCGGCGCCATCGGATCCGCAGAAACCCGCCCCGGAGCCGCCCGATCTGGAGGCGCCTGCCCCCGCCGCGCGGCGCGAACGCTTCGCGTTCGGCCGGCTCGAGCCGCAAAGCAAGGCGAGCCCAGAGGAGACCGCAGCCCAACCGAAAGATGAGCCCACGTACGTGCCGCAGCCGAAGGAGGAGCCCAGGCACGTCCCGCAGCTCGACGTCGATACGCTGGACCTCTTCGAGGACTGACCAGGGGAGGGGACAACACGAAAAACCCGCCAATCGGCGGGTTTTCTCTCATGATCGGTCGCCGGGCGTTGTGCGGCGATTACGGCTGGCCGCCGAGGGCGAGCACCTTCTTGGCCAGCTGCGACTTCTTGCGGGCAGCCTTGTTCGGGTGGATCACCCGACGCGTCGCCAGACGGTCGAGCATCGCCGCCGTCTCCCGGTACGCGGCCAGGGCCTGATCGGCCTCCGTCGCGGCCTGGACCTTCTTGATCGCGGTCTTCAGCCGGGAACGCTGCGAACGGTTGTGAAGCCGACGCTTTTCCGCCTGACGGATCCGCTTTTCCGCACTCCTCGAATTCGCCAACCGATCCTCTCCAGATGATTCACGGGGTTCCGTGTCGGTACAACGTAGCCACCAAAGCTAATCGGCGCACGGCCGTGTGTCAACACCGGGCGGGGGCGGCTTCGTCGCTATCCGCGGGCGCATGGTCGGCGCCGACCCCACGATTACAGCATTCGGTTCAGCACATGCTCGGCGTTCAGCTTGAGCAGCCAGTATGCATTGTCGGACACGTGCTTGCCGGGCTGCGGACCGTGTTGGGCGTCGAGCTCATGGAGGAATGCCTCGAGCTGCCCACGCGCACTTTGCGTGATCCCCCGCTCGAGCGAGCGCGCGGCGGCCTCGAGATTGGCCTCCAGGCTGCGGCAGATCCCGGTGTGAGTGATCCAGCCGAGTTCGCCGCAGACCTGGTCGAGGTCGGTGCGGATCAGCGAGAGGCCAGAGGTTGGGTTGTCGAGCGCCGCAGGGGAACGGGCAGGTACCAGTGTGTGGACATGGCGGCCGCCGATCGAATTGGATGCGATCCTTTGTACACTCTTCAGCAGGTAGACAACGGTGTCGGGCACACTCCCTACTGACACCGGAAGCCCGGCGGGTGGCGCCGCGCCGAACACCCACGCATCGGCCGGTGCCGGTAGCCACGCAGAACGAACGATGAAGTCGCCGAGTGATTGCCCGGGCTCGAGCCAGGCCTTACCGAAATTGAACTCGCACTCGAACGGCGACACGCCGCCCACGCGGCCATGCCAACCCGGAGCGGGCTCGACGCTCAATGACTGATCGTCGCGGGGGCAGGGGAGCAGAAAGACGCTGATCGGCTGCTTGGTATTTGGCCCGCTTTCGTTCGTCAACGCATACCGATAGACGTACGCCGCCCCCGACGATTCAATGGCCACGGCCATGCGCGGCGAGATCTTGTTACGCGGCTCGACCACCAGGCGATGATGAACGCCATCGATGTCGGTGAACTCGAGGATGTAATCGCCCGAAACGGGATCGCGTTGCAACGTTTGGCCGGGTAGCGGCGATGCCGCTACGGCGAGCAGCGCGAACGAAAGGACGAGCTTCAGTCGGAATGACATGCGACCCTCCCTCAGCTTCCCATGCGAATATGGTAATGCTCCGGCGCCGTTTCGAACACGCATGTGATGTTCACACCATCACGTAGGAGCCTTTCGCACAGCTCCTCGAAACGTTCTTTTTGCTGCGTGTTCATCGAACGCGACCGGACGTCTATGTCTCGGCCCCGTCGGTGCAATCGATGGGGATTGCGCCAGGCATCGTTGGCGACGTCGAGGAGGCCACCCCACGGAAGAGACGCCTCCGTAATGGCGAAGCGCGTGTCGCCATCGGCAAACCGGGGCTCCGATTCTTCTACGAAATACTTGGCGAAGAGCGACAAGACGGCGCCAACTAGATACGGATCCGCCCAGTTGTTGATGTTGCCGTGGCGCTGACCGGGCAGGGCCGGGTTCTGGTTGGTGAAGTAGTACTGAAGGTCTTCCCAGGGCATTTCGACCAGGCCGGCGTGGGGATGACCGCCAGAAAACTCGACCGGTTCGGCGCTAAGGGCGAACGGTCCCCCGGCCGCCGGTCGCCCGGAAGGCTCCCAGTGTGCCTCGATCTCGATCTCTGTGAGATCTCTGCGGATTCGCCACTCAGCACTGTAGGGATCGCTCCAGGTTTGGGAGTCGGCATCGAAGACGCGGGCGAACACAGGCTCCACCGTGCGCCTGCTCAACCTCATCTCGACCACGAGCGTATCATCCAGCGCGGCCACGTGCACCTGAGCCTCCTGCTCCTCTCCCCCGACCCGCGCGCGAACCAGCATCACTCCGTCTTCGTACACCGCCGTGGTGCAGACCGGATCGGTGTGAGTACATGCCGCGGTTTGCGCCTCGTCCGGGCTCCCGACCGGCTTCCACTCCCACCCGGTCACCTCGAACGGTGTGCCCAGTTCGGTACTCGCCGTGAACGTGACTTGCGTGCCGCGCGGAACCAGGGTGGCGTCGGCATCAAGGAGCAATGCGTCGTCCTTGACCGAGATCGCGATGCTCGCCTGTTCGACCCGTCCGCCGACGAGGGCGCGCACATACATTGTCCCGCTTCGTGACGGTGTATGGGTGCACGTGGGGTCCGTTCCCAAACTTTGTGATAGGGATTGTCGTTGTCATCCTCTTCCGATTCGCCTGGCTCGTCCAGTACCAAAGCCGCGACGCCGGATGGTGTGGGATCGGCCGAGCCGGAGTCCGGTGGCGGGGGCGGCGGTGCGTGCTCGGCCTACATCCACTCCAGTACCGAGAATGGTGCGCCGTTCTTCGTGTGCGCCGTGAAGCGGATGGGCGTGCCGGCTGCAACGTGGTTCGTATCCGCTGCCACATTCAACTCGTCGGCGATGATCGTGACCGAGACGGTCTGACTTCCTTCGTGGAGGTAGCAGGGAATCCCGTAAAGGCCGTCGCAGCGCAGCCAGTACTTGGTTGGCCCTCCCGCCCGCGTTGCCGTGACGGTGCCTCCCAGCACGACCGCGCGCCGCCTCCAGGTGGCCGAATCTTCCGCGAATCGACCGCGGCAGAACTTGACCCCTCCGCCGGCGCTGAAGGAGACGGTAACGTTGGCTACACACGTGCCGTCCCAACCCGAAAAGACGCCGCCCGCGCCGATCTTTCCTCTGCTCTGGCCGCGAAAATCTGGCGGGAATTCGTGGATGCGTTCGATCATGCCATCGACGCGGACCTCGACGAGCAACGGGTAGTCTGCCGGGAACTCGCCGAGTTCGGCGGTCGAAGACTTCGAACTGTGAGTGCCTGGAAGCACTCCGAATACGGTTCCGGGCGGGCGGTGCCCGTCGTCATCTGAGGCGATAGTGCCTGCGATCGGTTTGTTCGGTCGGCAGGTTCGGTGCGGAATCCGCATCGAGAGGAGCTGTCGACGGTTCCTGCTCGCAGGCGAGCGTGAGCGCGAAGACCGCCGTGAGACCCGTGGCCGTGATGGCCCGCCGTCCCGGCCAAGTTCGTTGTGACATGGGTTCCGAGTCCTATCACGGGTGGACGGGGTACAGCAGACGAGAGGGCGGAACGGGAAAGGAGGAGAGGCCGCCGCAGGGGGCGTGCCCCGATCGGAACGACGACTCGGGATCGGGCGCGCCCGGCAGTTTCCATATGATTATGCGTGCCGCGCAGGACTGCAAGAAAAAACAGTGAGCGGGCGTAGCGGCTTTCGGGGTAGCGGCGCCCCGCCCGCCGGGGTTAGCTTTCCCGCCTATGGAGATCTTCCTGATTGCCCTCCCGGTACTGCTGCTCTCGGTGGTCGTCCACGAATACGCCCATGCCTGGGTCGCGCTCAAGCAGGGCGATCCGACGGCGGCGATGCTCGGGCGGGTGACGCTGAATCCGCTCCCGCACATCGACCCGTTCGGGAGCGTGCTGTTCCCGCTGTTCCTGGCGCTGACGAAGGCCGGGATCATTTTCGGCTGGGCGCGCCCGGTGCCGGTCAATCCCCGGAACTACCGCAACTATCGTCGGGGCGACATCCTGGTCTCGCTCGCGGGGATCGCGGCGAACCTGTGCCTCGCGGTGGCGTTCACGGTCGTGGTCGTGCTCCTGGTCCATCTGGGGCGCTGGATTCCGGCGCTGGAGCCGAGCGTTACCGTGCTCATCCAGATGGCGCGATTCGGCGTGCTGATCAATCTCGTGCTTGCGTTCTTCAACCTGCTGCCGATTCCGCCGCTGGACGGGTCGCACGTGGTCTATCATCTCCTGCCGCCCCGGCTCGGCGCGCGCTACCGGGAGCTCAGCCGGTACGGCATCCTGATTCTCCTGGCGATCCTCCTGTTCGCGCCATCGGTCCTGGTCGTCGTTTCGTGGCCGGTGCGGGCGCTGCAGGAGCTGTCCGAGGCGTTCATCCGGCTCTGGGTCTGAATGGAGCTCCACCAGGATACGGGCGATGCGGCGTTCGTCGTGGAGCTGGACCGGTTCCACGGGCCCCTGGACCTGCTCCTGCACCTGATCCGGGAGCAGGACATCGACATCTTCGACATCCCGATCGCGAAGATCACCGCGCAGTTCCTGGCCGCGATCGATGGCGTCGAGTCTCTGGGGCTGGACCGGGCGGGCGAGTTCCTCGAGATGGCCGCGCTGCTGGTGCGGATCAAGGCGCAGATGCTGATGCCGCGCCGTTCGGAGGACGGAGAGGAGCTCGAGGACCCGCGGGCGGAGCTGGTCCGTCGCCTACTGGAGTACGAGCATTTCCGGGAGGCGGCGCAACGGCTCGAGGCGGCGGAGCTCGAGCGACTCCGCCATTTCCCGAGGGGGTACGTGCCGCCGCGCCCGGAGCCGAAGCACGAAATCGAGCTCCAGCTCACCTGGGAGGAGCTGTGGGCCGCCGCGCTGGGGCTCGCAGAGCGCGGTGGGCCGCCGCCGGAGCACCGGGTCACGCCGCGGCTCGTGCCGATCGAGGAGAAGATCGACCTCATCGTGAACACGCTCCGGCGAGTCGTGCGGATCGAATTTCGCAGCCTGGTGGCCCCGTTCAGGGACCGGATGCACGCGGTGGTCACCTTCATGGCGAGCCTGGAGCTCGCCAAGCGGCGCACCCTGGCCCTGCGGCAGAGCGAGCCGTTCGCGCCGATCTGGCTCTACCGACGGAACGGAAACGCAGTCGATGCAGCCGACGCAGATCATTGAGGCGCTCCTCTTCGCGAGCGACGCGCCGCTCACGGCGGCCGACATGGCGGCCGCCGACGATTCGCTGGATGAAGCGGCGGTCGAGGCCGCGATCCACGAGCTCCGCCAGGCGTACGAGAGGGAGGGCCGTGCGTTCCAGATCTACGAGCTGGCGGGCGGCTTCCAGATCCTGACCCGGCCGGAGTTCGCGCCGTACCTCGAGCGGTTCGACACCGTCGTCCACACGGCGCGTCTCTCGACCGCCGCGCTCGAGGTGCTGGCCATCATCGCCTACCGTCAGCCGATCGGGCGCGCCGAGATCGAGGAGATCCGCGGCGTCGGCTCGTCCGGCGTGCTGCGCACCCTACAGGAGCGCGAGCTGATCACGCCCGTGGGCAGGGGCGAAGGTCTCGGCAGGCCCGTCCTCTACGGGACGACGACCGGCTTCCTCGAACACTTCGGATTCCGGTCGCTCGAAGACCTGCCGCGCCCCGAGGAACTGCCCGTCGTCCTCAGGGAGCGGACGACGGGCAGTTCCTCGGATTCGGGGCAGGGGGTCACCCCGCCTGCCGATTCGGCGCAGAACGTCCCGCCACCCGAGACCACCGCCCCGCCGCCCGACGCCGCCGCCCCCGAGCCGGGCGCCGAGCCGCACGGCTGACCCAAACCGCGTGGGGCGACGTGTCCGGTCCGATGCGGCTCCAGAAGTTCCTCTCCCGCGCCGGCGTCGCCTCGCGGCGGGCGGCCGAGTCGTTGATCCTGGAAGGCCGGGTGCGCGTCAACGACGAGGTCGTCACCGAGCTGGGCACGCGCGTCGACCCCGACTCCGACCGGGTGAGCGTGGACGGCCGACGGGTCGTCCTCGCCCGGCCGGTCTGGCTCGCGCTCCACAAGCCGCGGGGTTACGTTTCCACGCGGTCCGACCCCCAGGGCCGAAAGACCATCTACGATCTGGTCCCCGAGCGCTTCCGGGGGCTCTTCCACGTCGGACGCCTCGACGTCGACAGTGAGGGGATCCTCCTCCTCACCAACCAGGGAGACGTCGCGAACCGGCTCCTCCACCCGCGGCACGGTGTGGAGCGCGTCTACGACGTGGTCGTCGACGGCGCCCTCGAAGAGGCGGACATCAGGCGGCTCCTCGACGGGGTCGAGCTGGAGGATGGCATCGCGCGGGCCGTGGCCGTCCAGCGGCGCAGCGCGCCCAGGCCCGGACTCGACCGGGTCCGTATCACCATGCGCGAGGGGCGCAAGCGGGAAGTCCGCCGCATGTTCCTCGCCCTCGGTCATCCGGTCCGGCGTCTGGTCCGGCTCCGCTACGGGCCGATCCGCCTGGCCCGGCTCGCGCCCGGAGAGTGGCGCCGGCTGAGCGCCGAAGAGGTCCGGGCGCTCGAGGCGGTGGGGAAGGGCCGCAGACGCTGAGGGCGACGTCTCGAGTCGCCTGCGCCCTTCGTCGCACGGCAGTTCATCGATCGGACGTTCGATAATCGTCGCCGCCGGCGCTCGGCCGGCGCTCACCTTCATACTCGCACAGGGCAGGGAAGAGGCATGGACGTTCAGGGTCGGACGATTCTGCTGCTGGGTGGCTCGGGGCTGGTGGGGCTCGCAGTGGCGAGGCGGCTGTTGCGCCATGCGCCGAAGGCGGTGGTGATCACGGCGTTGACGCGCGCCGAGGCCGAGGGTGCGGTCGCGGAGCTGAAGGGAGAGGGGATCGTGCCGGAAGGGACGTCGCTCGTGGCGGAGTGGGGCGACATCTTCCTACCCGAGGTGGACAAGGATCGGCCGCGGGCGGAGGTGCTGGAGGACGCGGCGGCGCGGGCGCGGCTGGTGGACGACCTTTACGGCGAGTTGACGTCTGAGGTGGTCGAGCGCTCTGCGTTCGGCGCGCTGGTCCTGCGGCACCGCCCGGAGATCGTCGTCGATTGCATCAACACGGCCACGGCGATCGCGTACCAGAACGTCTTCAACAGCGCGGCGACGCTGCGGCGCCGGGCTCGCGAAGGCGACGTGGACCTGGCCGCCGTGGAGGGGCACCTGGCGACGCTGTACCTGCCCCAATTGATCCGTCACGTGCAGGTGGCGCTGGATGCAATGCGCCGTGTACGGACGGCGGTGTACGTGAAGATCGGCACGGCCGGCACCGGCGGGATGGGCCTCAACATCCCGTTCACACACTCCGAGGAGCGGCCGAGCCGGATGCTCCTGGCGAAGTCGGGTGTCGCGGGCGCGCACACGCTGTTCATGTTCCTCATGTCGCGCACGCCGGGTGCGCCCGCGGTCAAGGAGATCAAGCCGACGGCGGCGATCAGCTGGAAGCGGATCGCATTCGGCGAGGTGCGTCGTCGCGGCCAGCCGATCGAGCGGTACGACGCGGTTCGGCCGCTCTCGCTCGAGACGGCGTTCGACGGCGACATCTCCGCGGCCTACACCCCGGCCGGCGGCACGCTCGAAGGCGTGTTCCTGGACGCGGGCGAGAACGGCCTGTTCAGCATGGGCGAGTTCGAGGCGCTCACGTCGCTCGGGCTCATGGAGTTCATCACGCCCGAGGAGATCGCGCAGAACGTGGAGCGGGAGATCCGGGGCCATCCGACTGGCCGGGACGTGGTCGCGGCGCTGGACTCGGCGACGTCGGGCCCGACGTACCGCGCCGGTGTGCTCCGCGAGGCGGCGCTGGAGCGGATGGAGTCGCTCGAGCGGGAGCGGGGGATCTACGCGGTCGCGTACGAGAACCTCGGCCCGCCGCGCCTCTCGAAGCTGCTCTTCGAAGGCGCGATCCTTGCCCGCCTCTACCCCGATCTCGAGACGGCCGCGCGGCTCGACCCGGAGGAGACGACCCGGGCCGCCGAGCAGTTGATCGAAGGCGACCGCGAGCTCAGGGTTCGGATCGTGTCGATCGGGCTGCCGATCCTCCTCGGCGATGGCGAGCGCATGCTCCGCGGGCCGGTGCTCAAGGTGGCGCCCGGGCCGGATCAGCGGCCGGACGATCCGCGCCTGGCCGACAACGGCTGGGTCGACCTGAGGCCATCGAACTGGGCTCGCTGGCGCGGCCGCCTCGAGGCGATGGCGGCCGAGCTGCGGGATGGGCCGTCGGCGGCAGAGGGTTCGCGCGCGGACATCGAGCGGGGCGACCGGCGTACGCAGCTCCGGCCCGGACGCCTCGCGGCGTGGGTGTTCCGCTACGAGGACGAGGGCGAGCGGATCAAGCGGTGATCGGCGGCGCCGCGTGGGGCGCGGCGGCCGCCCGCGCCGGCCGGGGATCCTCGGCCGGCGCCGCGGCGTACCAGTGGTTCGGCCGGAAATCGAATCCAGCGGGAGGAATGCGGCGTGGAACAAGCGGTAACCACAACCAACGCCACGACGGGGCGTGAGCTGGCCCAGCGCCTGACGGAGGAATTGCACAAGCGGGTCGTCGGGCAGGATGCGATGATCGAGCGTCTGCTCATCGGCCTTCTCACCGGCGGCCACGTCCTTCTCGAGGGGGTGCCCGGCCTTGCCAAGACGCTCACCGTCCGCTCGCTGGCCGAGTGCATCGACGCCTCCTTCCAGCGGATCCAGTTCACGCCCGACCTGCTCCCGGCGGACGTGGTCGGGACGATGATCTACAACCAGCGGACGGGCGAGTTCTCGGCCAAGCAAGGCCCGATCTTCGCGAACCTCGTCCTGGCCGACGAGATCAACCGCGCGCCGCCCAAGGTGCAGTCCGCGCTCCTCGAGGCGATGCAGGAGAAGCAGGTCACGATCGGCGGCGAGACGTTCCCGCTCCCCACGCCGTTCCTCGTGCTCGCCACGCAGAACCCGATCGAGCAGGAGGGGACGTACCCGCTGCCGGAGGCGCAGGTCGACCGCTTCATGCTGAAGCTCAAGGTCGGCTAC
Organism: uncultured Gemmatimonadaceae bacterium; assembly: GCA_964410055.1. Classification (GTDB taxonomy): domain Bacteria; phylum Gemmatimonadota; class Gemmatimonadetes; order Longimicrobiales; family RSA9; genus CALBZE01. Next base: position 39,142 of record CAYPGK010000006.1, read on the forward strand.
CCGGATCGCGACATGGAGAAGGAGATCCTGCGGCGTGTCGCGGGTCGTGAGCACGAGCCGCTGAACGTCGTGGCGACGCCGGCCGACATTCTCGCGGCGCGGCGTGAGATCGCCGATCTGTACATGGACGACAAGATCGGCGACTACATCGTGGACCTGGTCCACGCGACGCGGCAGCCGGCGGAGTTCGGGCTCGGCCGCCTCGCTCCGCTCATCGAGTTCGGCGCATCGCCCCGGGCGTCGATCTTCCTGGCCACGTGCGCGCGGGCGCATGCGTACCTGCGCGGCCGCGGCTACGTGCTCCCCGAGGACGTCAAGGCGATCGGCCCCGACGTCCTGCGCCACCGGATCATCACCAGCTACGAGGCGGAGGCCGAGGAGGTCACGGCCGACGACATCGTGGCGCGGATCTTCGACGCGGTCGACGTCCCGTGAGTGAAGGACGGCGCCCGGCCGAGCGCGCCGGCGCGGCCGGTCCGGACCCGCGGGACTCGTCCGGCGGCGTGCCGCGCGAGGTCCTGCGTCAGGTCCGACTGATCGAGCTGCGGACCCGCGGGTGGGTCGAGTCGCTCTTCGGCGGCGAGTACCACTCCGTGTTCAAGGGCCAGGGGATGGAGTTCGCCGAGGTGCGGGAGTACCAGCCCGGCGACGAGGTGCGCGCGATCGACTGGAACGTGACCGCGCGCATGGGCCACCCCTACGTCAAGCGATACGTCGAGGAGCGCGAGCTCACGGTCCTCCTGGCCGTCGACCTCTCCGGCTCGAAACAGTTCGGCACGCGAGGGCGCTTCAAGGCGGAGCTCGCCGCGGAGATCGCGGCCGTGCTCGCACTCTCCGCCGTCCGCAACAACGACCGGGTCGGACTCCTCGTCTTCACCGACCGCGTCGAGCACTTCGTGCCGCCGCGCAAAGGGCGGCGGCACGTCCTTCGTTTGATCCGCGACGTGCTCGCCTTCCGCCCCCAGGGCAAAGGGACGGATCTCGCGGCCGCGCTCGACTATGCGGCGCGCGTGTTGCCCCACAGGGCGATCGTGTTCGTCCTCAGCGATTTCCTGGTCGGAGGCGATGGCGACGAAATTCGGCGCCGACAGGAGGCGTTCGAGCGCACGCTCCGCATCGTCTCCGGCCGGCACGACGTCGTGGCGGTGTCGATCACGGATCACGCGGAAGAGGCGCTCCCCGACGCCGGCATCCTGGTCATGGTCGACCCCGAGACGGGCGCGCAGCACGTCGTGGACACGAGCCGGACGGTCGTGCGCGCGGCCTACAGCGCACGGCGCGCCGCGGGGCGGGAGGCGATGCGTCGCACCTTCCGGCGGCTCGGCGTCGATGAGATCGCCGTGCGGACGGACGCCTCCTACATCACGCCGCTGCTCGGCTTCTTCAGGCGCAGGGAGCGGAAGCTGAAGCGATGAGGCCGCTCGTCTTCGCCCTGTCGTTCGTACTTGCCGCGTTCTCGAACCCGGGCGCGGCCGTCGCCCAGGTCGCACCGCCGGCGGCGCCCGAAGTGCGCACCGCCGTCGCGCCGGACACGGTCCTGGTCGGCGACGTCTTCCGCGTCGCGATCCGCGTCGACCTCCCGCCCGGGTACCGGGCCGTGTTCCCGGACTCGCTCCCCTCGGCCGACCCGCTCGAGGCGGCAGGGCGGCGAGATGAGAGGGTGGAGGAGCTTCCGGACGGCACGCGTCGCGTGACCGCGATCTACGCAATGAGCGCGTGGCGACCGGGGCCGGTGGAGTTACCGCCGGTGTCGGTCCGGCTCGCGGGGCCCGACGGCGAGCGCGTCGTCCAGGCGCGCCTCCCGGAGCTCTCCGTGCGCTCGGTGCTGCCCGAGGACACCGCCGGCGTCCAGCCTCGCGATCTCAAGGACGTGCTCGGCTCGAGCCGGTCCTTGTGGCCGCTCCTCCTCGCGCTGCTGGTCGGAGCCGTGGCGGTCGGCGGACTCGTCTACTGGCGACGGCGCGGCCGCGAGGCGCCGCTCCCGGTCTACCCGTCGGTCCCGCCGCGGGAGCGGGCGCTCGCCGCGCTCGATCGCGCCCGCAACTCCGGGCTCGTCGAGGCGGGCCGGTTCAAGGCGTTCTACTCGCTCGTGACCGCCGCGGTGCGTCTCTACCTCGAGGAGTTGAACCGCGAGCTGGGCGCGGAACTCACCACATCGGAGCTGATGGAGCGCGCCGAGCGGACGATGGCGCCGGAAGCGGCAGAGCCACTGGGCCGGCTCCTGGCCTCGGCGGACCTGGTGAAGTTCGCGCGGCGCCGACCGGCGCCCGATGAGGCGCTCGCGGACTGGGAGGCGGCACGCGCCTTCGTCATGACGTTCGGAAGGGGGGACGCGACGTGAGCTTCGGATTCGCGAATCCCTGGGCGCTCGCGCTGCTCCTCCTCGTCCCCGCCTGGGCGGTCGTCCAGCGCCGCTGGCGGCCGAGGGGGCTCCGCTTCCCCCGCGCCGCGGAGGCCGCCGAGCTGTCTGCCCGGCACACGCGCTGGCTCGCCCGCGCGCCCGGATGGCTGCGAGGCGCCGCCATCGTCGCGCTGATCATCGCGCTCGCCGCGCCTCGGACCGGCGCCACGGCGATCGACATCGACGCCGAGGGGATCGCGATCATGCTCGTCGTCGACATCTCGAGCTCGATGCTCGCCGAGGACTTCCATCCCGACAACCGCCTTGCCGTGGCGAAGGCGAAGGTCGCGGACTTCGTGCGCGGCAGGCGCTACGACCGCATCGGGATGGTCGCCTTCGCCGGCGAGGCGCTGACGCAGGTGCCGATCACGATCGATTACGACGTGCTGTACCGCGCCCTCGAACGGCTCGACGTGGGCGCGCTCGAGGACGGCACGGCCATCGGCACCGCGATCGCGACGGCGGCGAACCGCTTGCGCCAGGTCCCGGGCGAGTCCAAAGTCATGATCCTGATGACCGACGGCGAGAACAACCGCGGCGAGATCGATCCGATCACCGCGGCGCGGGCGGCCGCGGCGTTCGGCATCAAGGTGTACACGATCGGCGTGGGGAGTGAGGGCGTCGCCCCGATGCCGATCGCACGTGGCCTCCTCGGTGGGTACCAGTACGCCCAGCTCCCGGTCCACATCGACGAAGAGCTGCTCACGGAGATCGCGAATCTCACGAACGGCCGCTACTTCCGGGCCACGAACGAGGCCGCGCTGGACAGCATCTACCGTCAGATCGACGAACTGGAAAAGACGACGGTCGAGGTACGGCGCTACGTCGAGTATACGCCCCGGCATCTGCCGTTCCTGATCCTCGGCGTCCTGTTCCTCGCCGCCGAATGGCTACTCCTTGCCAGCCGTTGGGGGAGGGTGCCATGAGCTTCTCACGTCCAGATCTCCTCTGGCTCGCCCTTGCGCTGCCGCTCCTGCTCGGTGCGGCGGTCGCGGGGTATGCGAGGCGTCGCCGCCGGGTGGCCGCGCTCCTCGGCGACGACGCCCTGCTGCGGCGCCTCGCCATGGACGACCTGAAGCGCTTCCCCAGGCAGCGCCTGGTCCTGGTCGGGCTCGCCGGCCTCGCGCTCGGCATCGCCGCGGCCGGGCCGCAGTGGGGCCGCCAGGTCGTAGAGACGCAGAACCGGGCGCTCGATCTCGTCCTCGCGCTCGACGTCTCCAAGTCGATGTGGGCGCGCGATCTCTCGCCCGACCGGCTCGAGCGTGCGCGCCTGCTCACGCGACGGCTCCTGCGCGAGCTGCCGGGCGACCGGATCGGCCTCGTCGCCTTCGCCGGCCGGGCGTACGTCCTCTCCCCGCTGACCGTCGACCACGCCGCGCTGCACCTCTACCTGGACGCGCTGGACCCCGCGATCGTGAGCCAGGGCGGCTCGTCGCTCGCCTCCGCGCTGCGGCAGGCCACGGACCTGGTCCGGAGCCGGGAGGGCGCGCGGGCGGACCGTGCCGTCGTGCTGGTCACCGACGGCGAGGCGCTCGAGGAGCAGGCGGAGGTCATCTCCGCCGCCGAGCGCGCGGCTGCGGCCGGCGTCGTCGTCTTCACGGTCGGCGTCGGCACGCCCGCCGGCGCGCCGGTCCCCGAACGCGACCCCGTGACCGGCGCGGACCTCGGCTTCAAGCGCGAGCCGTCGGGCACCGTCGTCGTCTCGCGCCGTGACGATGCGCTCCTCGAGCGGATCGCCCGGATCACGGGCGGCCGGTACCTCCAGGCCGACCAGGCCGGCTCGACCGAGGCGCTCCTCTCGGCGCTCCGCGGCCTCGAGCGCACGGCGATGGCCGCGGATCGCCAGGTCCGTGCACAGGACCGATTCGCCTGGTTCATCGCGCTCGCTCTGCTGCTCCTTGCCGTCGACGCCTGGCGCGCGCGCGGCATCCCCGCATCGGCGCTGCTGGGTCTCTTCCGTCGCCGGGCGGCGAGCCCGGAGGCGACGGCGGCCGCCCGCGCCGCCCTGATCCTGATCGCGTTCGGGCTCCTCTCCGCCTTCGGCATCGGCGACGTCGAGCGCGGCAACCGGCTCTACAGGGAAGGGAAGTACGCCGAGGCGGTCGAGGCGTACCGATCGGCGCTGACCGACGGCAACGACTCGCCCGCACTGCACTACAACCTGGGCACCGCGCTCCTCCGGCTCGGCGAGTACGAGGAGGGCGAGCGTCACCTGCGCCAGGCGCTCGCGTCGATCGATCCGGACACGCGCGAGCGCACGCACTACAACCTCGGCAACCGCTTCCTCGAAGCCGGGCGCGCGAGCACGGACCCCGAGGCACGGGCGCGGCTCCTCGATGCGGCGGTCGAGGCGTACAAGCACGCGCTCCGCATCCGGCCGGACGACGTCGACGCGAAGTGGAACTTCGAGCTGGCGCTGCGCGAGCGGGACCAGCTCCCGGAGCAGGCGCAGGGCGGCGGCGGCGATTCGGACGACCAGGAGCCGCGCGACCCGTCGGACAACTCCCAGGGCGGGGCAGGGCAGCAGCCGCCCCAGCCGTCGAGCGCGCCGAGCGGCAGCATGCCCCGTGATCCGGGCGCGCTGACCCGCGAGCAGGCGGAACGCATCCTGAGCGCCGCCGAACAGGACGAGAGGGAGCTGTTCCGCGACCAACTCCGCAGAGGACGGCGCGACGCACCGGTCGCGCGGGACTGGTGATGCGTGCGGCGACGCTCGGGCTGCTGGCGGTCCT
>CAYPGK010000006.1:44374-63269 GCA_964410055.1 uncultured Gemmatimonadaceae bacterium
CGCCGGGCACGGCAGGCGGCGGCGCGCCGGGGCAGTGGGCGCCCGGGGGCGCACCCGGCGCCGGAAACGTCCTTCCGCCCGGCGTCGCGTTGGACCGCGCGGCGCGCGGCCCCGACGATGAGGTGCTCTTTGCGGCGTCGCTGATCCCGGACACCGTCTACGTCGGAGAGCAGGTCACGCTACGCGCCGACGTCCTGGTCTCCGAGCGCGCGCAGTTCCGGCTCCGGCGCGCGCCCGAATACATGCCGCCCGACGCGCCCGGCTTCTGGGCCCACGACCTCCCGGGAAGGACGGCGGCCCAACCACAATGGATCGGCGGCCAGCTCTACCTCGGCCGCTCGGTGTCCAGGGCGTACTTCCCCATCTCCGCGGGGGTCCACACCCTCGGGCCGGCGCGGCTGGTGTACGAGATCCGGCGCGGCGCACTCTTTTCACCTCAATCGCACGAACTGAAGACCGACTCGCTCCGCATCGTCGTCTTGCCACTCCCCGAGGCCGGGCGGCCCGCGACGTTCACCGGCGCAGTCGGCCGCTTCGAAGTGCGCGCCCGCCTGGAGCCGGACGACGTACCCGCCGGCGAGGCGACGGCGCTCACCGTCGAGGTCGAAGGCGACGGCCACATCAAGGCGCTCCCGCCCCCGGCGCTCCCCGAGCTCGACGGGATCCAGGTCTTCCCGCCCAGCGAGCACGCGGAGATCCGGGTCGAGGACGGCGTCGTGACCGGGACGAAGCGATTCACCTGGGTCCTGGTCCCCGACTCGCCTGGCCGCATCGAGCTGCCGCCGATCGAGTACGCGTACTTCGATCCGGCCCTCGGTGCCTATGCGACGGCGAGGAGCGCGCCGCTCGCCATGACCGTTCGCCCGGGGCCAGACTCGCGCGATGCGCCGACGGCCACACCCCCGGCCGCGATCCGGACCCTCATGACCCGACCGGCCGGCCCGCCGCCGCTCCGCTGGGTCCGCAAGCCCTGGTTCGGCGCGGTGATGCTCCTGCCCGTGGTCGCCATGCTCGGGATCCTCGCGCTACGGCGCCGGGACATGAAGCCGGCCAGGCAGTCCCGGCGGGAGCTCAGGCGACGCCTCGACAATGAGCTCGAGGCGCTCCGCAAGCACGCCGGAGGCGATCCGTCGTCGCTGCTTCGGGACCTCGAGCGGCTGATCCGGACCTGGCTCGCCGATCGGCTCGAGGACACCGATCTGCTGCGCGCGGAGCCGCAGACAGTGGCCGGTGCGGTCGAGGCCGCCGGCGTGGATGCCGATGTCGCCGCGTCCATTGCCGACCTCCTGGCACGCATCGCCCGGGCACGGTTCGAGCCCGCGCCGACGAAGGTCGGCGATCGACTTGCCCTGATCGACGAAGCCGAACGGCTGCTCCGACGGGTCGACGGCGTGGCGCGTTCGGCGCGCGCAGCAGCCGCCGGGGCTGCGCTCTCGGTTCTGATCCTCCTCGCCGCTCCCGCTCTCGCCTCGGCGCAGGAAGCGGGTCCGTTCGAGGAAGGCCTGGCAAGGTTCCGGGAGGAGCGCTACGAGGCCGCCGCCGAGGCATTCGCCGCGTTCGTCGCCGCGCAGCCGGAGGATGCGGCAGGGTGGTACAACCTCGGCGTCGCATACCACGAGGCAGGGGAGCGCGGCCGCGCCGCCTGGGCGTGGCTCCGTGCCGCCCGCCTCGCCCCTCGCAACGGCGACGTCCGCCACAACCTCCGTGTCGCCGCGGTCGACCCGAGGCTGGTCCGCGACGTCCTTCCGCCGCTGCCACTCTCGCAGGACGAGCTGATCTTCCTCGCGGGCGCGTTCTGGCTCCTCGGCGCCGGCGCGGGCGCTTCGCTCCTCCTCAGACGACGTCGCACCACCGTGATCGTCGCGTCGGTCGGCGTTGCGCTCGCCGTCACGTTTGCCGGGGCCTGGGCCGCCGACCGCCTTGGCGCGGAGGTGGCCGTGACGTTCCCATCACAGGCGAACCTCCTCGCGGCGCCGCACCTGCACGCCGAGCCGCTCCGCGTGCTCGAGGCCGGGTCTGGCGTCGAGATCCTGGAACGCCGGGACGGATGGCTCCGCGTCAGGTCGCAGAGCGGCGCGGAAGGCTGGATCGATGCCCGGGACGTGGGCGCCGTCAGGGAGCGGCGCGCCTACGGCGCGCCGCCCGCGCTGTAGCCCCCGATCTCCGCGTCGTAGCCGTGGGCCCGCAGGTGGGCGACCAGCTGCTCGAGACTGATGTGCGTCTCGTCGTACTCGACCTCCGCGCCTCCCAGCCGCCCCGCACGCACCGACGCCGTCCGTACCCCGCGATGCGCCTCCAGCGTCTTGCGCACCTCGTCGGCCAGGTACTCGTTCTCGATGGCCCGGATCTTCAGATTCCCCGTCTTCATGGCACCTCCTGCCTTCCGGAAAGGGCAGCATGCGTGCCAGATGCGCGGCCGGCGTGGACCGCTCATGCGCCGACTTCGGGGATCGTACGCCGCATGACCTGCGGCCATCGTGCGACGCTCGACCTGCGGCCAACATCCGACGCTTGACCCGCGGCGTGGCGCCCCTATACTTCCGCCCGTCGTCGAGAGGTCGTGTCGTGAGGAGGCGATTCGTGCACGGGTTCCCCAATCTGACCGTCGTCGAGCACCCGCTCATCCAGCACAAGCTCGCCGTGCTCCGCGCGAAGGAGACGTCGAAGAAGACCTTCCGGGAGCTCGTCGATGAGATCTCCATGCTCATGGGTTACGAGGTCACCAAGGACCTCCCCCTGGAGCCCGTCGAGATCGAAACGCCGCTCGAGCGGACCGTCGCCTACATGGTCAGCGGCAAGAAGCTGACGCTCGTCCCCGTCCTCCGCGCCGGGCTCGGGATGGTCGAGGGGATGCTCCGCCTCATGCCGTCCGTCCGCGTCGGCCACATCGGGCTCTACCGCGAGCACGACACGCTCCAGCCCGTGCAGTACTACTTCAAGATCCCGCCCGAGCCCGAGGCCCGGGACTTCCTCGTCCTCGACCCCATGCTCGCGACCGGCGGCTCCGCCTCCGCCGCCGTGCAGTTCCTGAAGGAGAACGGCGCCGTGCGCGTGCGCCTCGTCTGCATCGTCGCCGCGCCCGAGGGCGTGCGCCGCATGCTCGACGACCACCCGGACGTGCAGGTATACACCGCCGCCCTCGACCGGCAGCTCAACGACATCGGCTACATCCTCCCCGGCCTCGGCGACGCCGGAGATCGGTTGTTCGGCACCCGCTGAAGCGTTAGATTTCAATCGCTTGGGGCCCGTAGCTCAGGCGGTCAGAGCAGCGGACTCATAATCCGACGGTCGCAGGTTCGAGCCCTGCCGGGCCCACTCTGCATGGCGCCCACCTCCAGGTGGCTGGGAGGTGGGCGCTTGTTCTTTTGGTGGATGTTACGCGCTGGTGAGGTGGGTTGGGCCACGACCGCGCAAGACGCGCCGGCCGGCGCCCTGCCTGCTGCGCCCGTCCCTCACCCCGCCCCCCCAGCATCCTCACCCCTCTCCTCCCGCAGCGCGTTCAGCTCCCGATGGATCGTCCGCTGCTCGAGCTCGATCTGGTGCCGCATCGAGCCCACGCCCTCCCGGAGGACCCTCACCCGGTGGGACGGCGTGCCGCGCCCGGCCGCGATCTCCATGGAGCCGGCCAGTTGCGACAGCGTGTCCATCCCGGCGCCCAGGAACGCCAGCTTCAACTGGCCGAACGCCCGTCGGAGCGGCACCGCGAGCGGGCTGTCGGCGCCCCGATTGACCGCCGACGCGAACTGCTCCACCAGGCCGTGCACGTGCTGGACTCTGGATTCCAGGTCCTGCAACGCCGAGAGCCGTGCGGCCAGGAAGGCCATGTTTCGGGACATACCTAATCCAGGACTACGAGACTGCGAATGACGCCGGGCAGAATGGAGTTCCGCTCCAGGTGCCCCATCATCTCCACGACCACATTGTACGCTCCGGCGGCCGCCGCAGCGCCCGTCACCGTCTCGGCGACGACGGTCCAGCCGTGTCGTACCGTGTCTCCGGGGTCCAGCACGAGCCGCGGGGGCGCTGCCCAGCACGGCGCGGGGAGGGTGCGGAACCCCTGATCGACGCCGCCGCGCTCGACCCGCAAGATCGCCATGCACGCGTCATCGGCACGGAGCGTCACCGGCTCCGTCCCCGTGTTGACCACCTGGAGCTCGGCGGTGACGCTGCCGCCCGTCGGCACCTGAGACGTCGCCAGCTCCAGGCGAACTTCCACCTGCGTGACTTCTACCGCCGTCGTCGGAATCAGGCCGCAAGCCGTAAAGAACGCCATGGCGCCCAGAGGCGCCGTCCGCATCAATGAATCACGAAACATGCTTTCCACTACGACACGAATGCGCAGGACGCCGCTCGCGAAGCCAACGCGACTGGCGGCCGGTCCCTGGGTGCTTGGAACGTCCGACAGTCCCAAGTTCGGACGTACCGACGGTTCCGGCAAGCGGCCGCCGCTCGCCCGGCCCAGGTGTTGACGCGCCCACTCTGCCACGTATGTTCAACCCGCACCCCGAAGCGACCTCGGCCGTTTTCCCGGGCACCTTTGCCGCAGGTCGGGTATAAGGTCGTGTTCATCCGTTTTCGCCGGGACGCGGGATTGTTGACAATCCACCGCGCCCGCGCGAATTTAACGGATTCGGGTCCGCCGATGGACTCGCTTCGCGATTGTACGACAACGACTTGGAGAGACGCTCGATGTTCGGCACCATGAAAGGCCGAATCCTCGTGATCCTCGCCGTCATGGCGACCGCCGGGTGGTACCTCTACGCGAACGGCCTCAAGCTCGGTCTCGACCTCCAGGGCGGGATGCACCTGGCGCTCGAGGTGTCCGACCCGGACGGCACGTTCACGCCGGAGGCACGAGCCGCTGCGACGGATCAGGCGCTCAAGATCATCCGCACCCGGATCGACGAGTTCGGCGTCGAGGAACCGCTGATCCAGAAGGTCGGCCGGGATCGGATCATCGTCGAGCTGGCCGGGATCACGGACGAGGAGCGCGCGAAGGACGTCATCCAGAAGACGGCGTACCTGGAATTCAAGCTGGTGACGGACGCGCAGGATTTCGTCCGGGCGCTGCCGCGGATCGACAGGGCGATCGTGCAGGCGCTGGGACCGGAGGCGCTGACGGATCGCGCGCGTGCCGAGCGTACGGGTGATGCGGTCGAGCAGCTCCTCTTCGGCGGACAGGACACGACGCCGGAGGACACGGAGGAGGCCGATTCCGCCGAGAACGCGAGGCCGCTCAGCGCGCTGCTCCTCCAGAGCGGTTCGGACGGCGAGTTCCTCGTGGCCGAAGCCGACGTCGCCATGGTCGAGCGGTTCATCTCGCTCCCCGAGGTGCAGAGGGCGTTGCCGCGCAACACGGAGCTGCTGTGGGGCGCGGAGCCGCGAGGGCGCGGCGCGCAGCTTTACCGCTCGTTGTTCGTGCTGGAGTCCCGGGCGTTCATGACCGGCGAGGTGCTCGAGGATGCGCAGCCCGGACGGGATCCGCAGTTCGGGAACACGATCGTCTCGTTCGAACTGAACCGTACCGGCGGGCGGACCTTCGAGCGCGTGACGTCGCAGCACATTGGTGACCGTATTGCGATCGTCCTCGACAACAAGGTCTACAGCGCGCCGGTGGTGCAGAGTCGGATCTCGAACCGCGGTCAGATCGAACTCGGCCAGGCGCCGCTCCAGGAAGCGAACGACCTCGCGCTGGTGCTCCGCGCCGGTGCGCTCCCGGCGCCGCTCGAGATCATCGAGGAACGGACGATCGGGCCGTCGCTCGGCGCGGACTCGGTGGCCAAGGGGAAGGTCGCCGGAGTCGTCGGCGTCGTGATCGTGGTCCTCATCATGGTCGGGTATTACCGGGTCGCCGGCGCGCTCGCGGTCGTTGCGCTCGGGGTGTACGGCCTCATCGTTCTGGGCGGAATGGCGGCGCTGAACGCGACGCTGACCGCGCCGGGGATCGCGGGGTTGATCCTGTCCATCGGCATGGCGGTGGACGCGAACGTGCTGATCTTCGAGCGGATCCGGGAGGAGCTTGCGGCCGGGCGGACGGCCCGAATGGCCGTGGACGAGGGCTTCTCGAACGCGATGTCGGCGATCGTCGACTCCAACATCACGACGTTGATGACGGGGCTGATCCTGTTCCAGGTCGGGACGGGGCCGGTGCGCGGCTTCGCGGTCACGCTCTCGATCGGGATCATCGCCTCGTTCTTCTCGGCCGTCTTCGTCACGCGCACGCTCTTCCTGCTGTACGTACAGCGGAAGCGTGCAGCGGAAGCAATCAGCATCTGACGCGGAGCCAGGATCGGCATGCGACTCTTCGCAAACGCGAACTTCGACTTCATCGGCCACCGTCGGGTGGCCTACCTCCTGAGCGGCGGCGCAATCGTGCTCTCGCTAATCATCGCCCTCGTGTGGCAGGTCTCCCGGGGCGGCTGGTTGAACTACGGCGTCGACTTCACCGGTGGCACGATCGTTCAGGTGGAGTTCCGGGAAGAGACGTCGGTCGGCGAGCTCCGAGAGCTGCTGGCGTCTGCGGTACCGGGCGCGGAGATCACGCGCTTCGGCGCCGAGAATGAGTATCTGATCCGCGCGCCGGAATTCGCCGAGGGCGGCAGGGAGGTCGGGGAGGTGATCGTCGGCACGCTCTCCGAGCGCTACGGCGACGAGGGCTTCACCGTCACGCGTACGGAGGCGGTAGGGCCGAAGATCGGCGGCGAGCTCCAGCAGCGGGCCGTGCTCGCGCTCCTGCTTGCGTTCGCCGGGATGCTCGTCTACCTCGCCTTCCGCTTCGAGTGGCGCTTCGGGGTGGCGGCGGTGATCGCCGTCGCGCACGACATCCTGATCACGCTCGGGATCATCTCCGGGTTCCAGATGGAGGTGTCGCTGCCGACCGTCGCTGCGGTGCTGACCATCGTCGGCTACTCGATCAACGACAAGATCATCGTGTTCGACCGCGCCCGTGAGAACCTGAAGAAGAGCGGCCGGCGGGAGGAGTACTCGGCGATCCTGAACCGTTCGATCAACGAGACGCTGCCCCGGACGGTGATGACGAGCGTGACGACGCTGTCCACGCTCCTCGCGCTGTTCATGCTGGCCGGCGAGACGATCCGCGAGTTCGCGTTGATCATGTTCCTCGGGATCCTGATCGGGACGTACTCGTCGATCTTCATCGCTCCGCCGGCGCTGCTCGCGATCGTGGAGCGCTGGAAGCCGAAGCCGGCGAAGAAGGCGACGCGGACGACGCGCGCCGGCGTGGCGGTCTGACCCACCCGCGCCAGCCGCTGCAGCGGTCCTGGGGGGTCAGGGAGCGGTGTTCGGCGCCGCACCCTGACCCTCTTGTCATGAAACAAGTATGCTCTTCGACTCTCATTGCCATCTGACGGACGAGCGGCTGCTCGAAGAAGTCCAGCAGGTCGTGGCGCGGGCGCGGGAGGCGGGCGTCGTGCGCATGGTCACCATCGGCGCGGACCCGGAGGACATGGAGGCCGCGGTTGAACTGGCCTCGCGGTTCGATGGGGTCTGGGCGTCGGTCGGCGTGCACCCGCACGTGGCGGACCGCGCGACGCAGGAAGTCTTCGACCGGATCGCCGTCCTGGCCGGGCGCGACGAAGTCGTCGCGCTCGGGGAGACCGGGCTCGACTACCATTACGACAACGCGCCGCGGGACGCGCAGCGCCGGGCGTTCGTGCGTCATCTGGAGCTGGGCGCGGCGCTCGACATGCCGGTCGTGGTCCACACCCGCTCGGCCGACGAAGACACCGCGGCGGTGCTCCGCGATGCAGGACGATCGGTGCGAGGCGTCCTCCACTGCTTCACCGGTGGGAAGGAGCTGCTCGAGACGGCGCTCGACATCGGCTGGTACGTGTCGTTCTCGGGAGTCGTCACCTTCAAGAACTACGACGGCGAGGCGCTGGTCCGCGCGGTCCCGGCCGACCGCCTGCTGATCGAGACGGACAGTCCTTACCTGGCGCCGGTGCCGATGCGCGGGCGCCGCAACGAGCCGGCGTTCGTGCGCCACGTGGCGGAAGGGATCGCCCGGCTTCGCGGGGAGCGTTTCGAGGCGGTCGCCGAGCAGACCTCTCGGAACGCGTCGCGATTCTACGGCCTGCCGGAGCCGACGCGGCCGGCGGCGTCGGCGGCGTGATTTTCGTCGGCGCCGCCCTTATCTTTCCCGTCTGGAAATCAGCGGCGCCGGGCCGGCGCCGGGACCACGGGTAGAGTGCAGGGCATGGCACGTCGGATCCAGATCCTCCCGGACAATCTTGCCAACCAGATCGCCGCAGGCGAGGTCGTCGAGCGACCGGCGTCGGTGGTGAAGGAATTGGTCGAGAACGCGCTCGACGCGGCGGCGACTCGGATCGACGTATCCATCCAGAACGGCGGGAAGACCGAGATCCGCGTCGCCGACGACGGGACGGGGATGGGCCGCGAGGACGCACTCCTCGCGCTGGACCGTCACGCCACCAGCAAGATCGCCAAGGAATCCGACCTGCACGCCGTGCAGACGCTCGGCTTCCGGGGCGAGGCACTGCCGTCGATCGCGTCCGTGTCGCGTCTGGTGCTGGAGACGGCGGAGCCGGGCGGTGTGGGCACACGGGTCCGGGTCGCGGGCGGCCGCATCCTCGGCGCCGAGGATTGCGCGCGGCAGGGCGGAACGACGGTCGTCGCGCGCAACCTCTTCTTCAACGTGCCGGCGCGGGCGAAGTTCCTGAAGACCGCGGCGGCGGAGACGAGGGCCGTAGCCGACGTCGTGACCACACTCGCACTCGCGAACCTTTCCGCGTCGTTTCGCCTCGAGTCGAACGGCCGCACGCTCCTCGAACTGCCGGCCGCCGCCGACCTCGTCTCCCGCATCGCTGCGATCTGGGGTGAGGACGCGGCGGGCCGACTCGTGCCGGTCGCCCACTCGGCCCCGGGCGTGAGCGTCGCCGGCCTCGTCGAGCGGCCGGACGCGGCGCAGACCGGCCCGCGCAGGGTCTTCCTGTTCGTCGGCGGCCGGCCCTTCCGCGACCGGCACGTGGTCCAGGCCGCCGAGCGCGCGTACCGCACCACGGTACCGTACGGCGCCCGGCCGTCGCTCTTCCTCTACCTGGACGTCGAGCCGGGCGGCGTCGATGTCAACGTGCACCCTGCGAAGGCGGAGGTTCGCTTCCGTGATCGACAGGGGGTGCTGGATGCCATCGAGGCTGCGGTACGGGAGGCACTCGGTTCGCTCGAGAGTGCGGCCACGCTGGATCACCGGCCGCACCTGCCACAGCTCCGCCGCCCCGCGCCGCCGCCCGAGCCTGCAGAGAAGACGGCGGCGCCAGACCAGCTCGCCTTCTTCGTCTCCGCCGCGCCCACGCCCCCGTCGGTCGAGGGCGAGGCGCCGGCCGATGCCGGCCGCGAGGCAGATGGCGGCCCGGCGACGGCGAGCGTGCAGGCGGCCGAGCCCGCGCGGCGCGAGCCCGAGTACGCGAACGGGCACCGCCCGGTCCTCTGGCAGATCCACGAGACGTACATCCTTGCGGAGACGCGTAGCGGGCTCCTCATCATCGACCAGCACTCGGCCCACGAGCGGATCCTCTTCGAGGCGCTGATGCGCGGCTTCTCGAGCGGGGGGCAGGTGAGCCAGCGCCTCCTCTTCCCGCTCACGCTGCGGCTATCGCCCGCCGAGTACGCGGTCGTCGAGGACATGGTGTCGCTCTTCCACGCCGCTGGCTTCGAGGTCGAGCCGTTCGGCGGGCGAACGATCATCGTCCACTCGGCGCCGAACCCGCACCCGTACTTCGATGCGGAGCGCTGCCTGCGGGACATGATCACGGAGCTGGCTCAGGGGAGCGAGCTGACCCGGGCGGCGAAGAACCAGCACGAGCGCATCGCCATGACGTTCGCCTGCAAGGGCGCGATCAAGGCGGGCCAGCGGCTGTCCCAGGCCGAGATGAACGAGCTCTTCGACCAGCTCTTCGCCACCGAGCTCCCTTCGCACGACGTGCACGGTCGGCCGACGATCGTCCGGCTTTCGCTCCAGGAGTTGGAACGACGGTTCGGGCGCCATGGCTAGTCCGGACGCGCGCGATCCGGGCGACCCCGTCGCACTCGTCATCACCGGCCCGACGGCCACCGGGAAGACCGCGCTCTCGCTCGACGTGGCCGAACGCCTCGACGGCGAGATCATCTCCATGGACTCGCGCCAGGTCTACCGCGGGATGGACATCGGCACCGCCAAGGCGACGCCGGAGCAGCGCGCCCGCGTGCCGCACCACGGACTCGACCTGGTCGATCCGGACGAGCGCTACAGCGCCGGCCATTTCTCGCGCGATGCGCGGCGCTGGATCGATGAGATCCGTGCCCGGGGGCGCACCCCGATACTGGTCGGAGGCACGGGCTTCTTCCTGCGTGCGCTCACGCATCCGCTCTTTCGCGAGCCCGAGATCCCCGAGGAGAAGCGGCGTGCACTCAAGCGCTGGCTCGAACGCCGGCCCGAGGCGAAACTCAGGCGGTGGCTCGCGGATTTGGACCCCGTCACCGCGAAGGCGCTCGAGGCGCGGGGCGGCAGGCAGCGCGTGATGCGCGCACTCGAGGTCGCGCTCCTGACCGGCCGGCCGCTCTCGTGGTGGCACCGGAACGCGCCGCCCGAGGCGCCCGCGCTGCCGCTACGGATCTTCGTCCTCGACATGCCGCGCGAGATCCTCTACCGGCGCATCAACGAGCGGGTCACGGAAATGGTCGAGGCCGGGTGGGAGGACGAGGTCCGCGCCCTCCTGGAGAAGGGGTACGACATCGGCGATCCCGGAATGGTCGCGACGGGGTATCCGGAGATGATCGCCTACATCCGGGGCGAATGGTCCCTCGAGGAGGCGATGGATGCGACCCGGCGGGCGACGCGGCGCTACGCGCGTCGGCAGCTCACCTGGTTCCGGAACCAGCTCCCGCCCGGCGCGATCTGGCTCGACGCCACTCGCCCGCGCCACGAGCTGGTCGATGAGATCGTGAACATCTGGACGAAGGGGGCGTTCTGAAGATCGGCATCACGTGCTACCCGGTCTACGGCGGCTCCGGCGTCGTCGCCACGGAGCTCGGGCTGGAGCTCGCAAGGCGCGGCCACGAGGTCCATTTCATCACGTACGCTCAGCCGTTTCGACTGCCTTACTTCGTGGAGCGAGTCTACTACCACGAAGTCGAGATGCCGTCCTATCCGTTGTTCGACCACCCGCCGTACTCGCTCGCGCTCGCGGTTGCAATGCACGCGACGGCGGTGCGCGTGGGGCTCGACCTGCTCCACGTGCATTACGCCATCCCGCACGCGACCTCGGCGTGGATCGCGAGGGAGATGCTCGGCGGGGACGGGATCCGCGTCATCACGACGCTGCACGGCACCGACATCACGCTCGTTGGCCAGGACCCGTCGTTCCGTCCCATCACCGAATTCTCCCTTGCCCGCTCGGACGGGATCACGGCGGTGTCGGAGTATCTCAGGCGGGAGACCGTCGAGCATTTCGGCGTGTCGGCCGATGCGATCCGGGTGATCCCGAACTTCGTCGACCTCGAGCTCTATCGCCGGGACCGCACGCCCTGTCACCGGGGCACCTTCGCCGGACCGGATGAGAAGGTCGTGATGCACGTCTCGAACTTTCGGCCGGTGAAGCGGGTCGAGGACGTGGTCCGCACCTTCGCCCGCATCTCGAGGGAGGTGCCGGCCCGATTGCTCCTGGTGGGTGACGGTCCGGACCGGGGGCGCGCCGAGGTCGCGGCACGGGAAGAGGGGGTCGAGCCGCGGGTCACGTTCCTGGGCAAGCAGGAATCCGTCGCCGAGCTCCTCGCCTGTGCGGATCTGCTTCTCCTCCCGAGTGAGTCGGAGGCGTTCGGCCTCGCGGCGCTCGAGGCGATGGCGTGCGGCGTGCCCGTCATCGCCTCCGACGTCGGCGGCTTGCCCGAGGTCGTCGTCCACGGCGAGACCGGATTCCTCGCACCGGTCGGCGCCATCGACGCCATGGCCGGGTTCGGCATCGAGGTGCTCGGCGACACCGGGCGCTGGCGCCGGATGAGCGAGTCCGCCCGCGAAGCCGCCAGGCGCTTTTCCGCAGACCGTATCGTTCCCATGTACGAGGCCTACTACGCCGAGGTGATGGCCAGGTGAATTTCTTCCAAGCGGTGGTGTTGGGATTGGTGCAGGGGCTGACCGAGTTCCTGCCCGTCTCGAGTTCCGGGCACCTCGTGATCGCCCAGACCTTCATGGATGTGCCGACTCCGGGCGTCTTCGTCGAGGTCGCGCTCCACCTCGCGACACTGATCTCGGTCCTGGTCGTCTACCACCGCCGTGTCGGCTCGATCGCCGTCGGGGCGATCCGGGGCGAGGCGCAGGCGTGGCGGTACATCGGGCTGCTGCTCTTGGCCTCCGTGCCGGCGGGGATCGTCGGCGTCTTCTTCGAGGACCAGGTCGAGGCGGCGTTCGATGCGCCCTGGGTGACGGGCGTGATGCTCCTGGTCACCGGTGTGCTCCTCTGGACGACCCGCTGGCTCGGGGCGCGGCGCTGGGACGACCGGCCGGGCGTGCGGAACGCGATCGGGATGGGCGTCGCCCAGGCATTTGCGATCCTTCCGGGCATTTCCCGCTCCGGCACGACCATCACGGCCGGGCTGTGGGGCCGCCTGCAGGGTGACGCGGCCGCGGAGTTCTCGTTCCTCATGTCGGTGGTCGCCATTTCGGGCGCCGTCCTGCTCCAGGTGGGCGACATCGGCGAATCCGTCCAGCAGGTCGGCGCCGCCGCGCTCGCGGCCGGGTTCATTGCCGCCCTCATCTCCGGGATCCTTGCGATTCGCCTGCTGATCTGGCTCCTGCGGAAGCAGACGTTCTACGTCTTCTCCTATTACCTCTGGATCGCGGGCGGGCTGTTCCTCATCTACCTGGGGCTGAGGGGATGATCCAGGTGGACACTGCGGCGCGGGCGCTCGTCGCCGCCGCGCTCGCCGAAGATGTCGGCGACGGGGACCGCACCACGCTCTGGACCGTCCCGGGCGATGTCCGCGTGGTCGGTCGCGTCGTCGCGAAGGCGGAGGGTGTGATCGCGGGCACCGCGCTCGCCGCGCTGGTCTTCCACTCGCTGGACGCGTCGCTTGCCGTCGACGTCGCAAAGGAGGACGGTGCGTCCGTCGCCCCGGGCGACGTCGTCCTGACCGTATCCGGCGCGGCGCGGCCGATCCTGACCGGCGAGCGGACGGCGCTCAATTTCCTGCAACGGCTCTCCGGCGTGGCGTCGCTCACACGGCGGTACGTCGACGCGGTCCGGGGCACGGGCGCCAGGATCCTGGACACCCGCAAGACGACGCCGGGGTGGCGCACGCTCGAGAAGGCCGCCGTGCGCGCCGGCGGCGGGCACAACCACCGGACCGGCCTCTTCGACATGGTCCTGATCAAGGACAACCACATCGCGGCGGCGGGCGGGATCCGCGCCGCCGTGGGGCGCGTCCGGGAGCACAACACGGCCGGCCTCCGCGTCGAGGTCGAGGTGACCCATCCGCAAGAGCTCGATGAAGCGCTCGAGGCGGGCGTCGACATGATCCTCCTAGACAACATGGAGCCGGACGACATGCGGCGCGCCGTCGAGCGGGTGCGCAGTTGGGCGGCCGAGAGGGGAGGGGCCGCGCCGGTGCTCGAGGCTTCGGGGAACGTCACCCTGGACCGCGTCCGGCAGATCGCGGAGACCGGCGTCGACTGCATTAGCGTGGGCGCGCTCACCCACTCGGCGCCCGCGCTCGACCTGTCCCTGCGCCTGGAAGGATGGTGACCGAGGGCGCCGCGCTCGCCACGTGGGAGGGTCGGCCCGTCGAGGAGTGGCGGGAAGCCTGGGGCGCACCCAGATTGGTCGTGCTGGACGCCGTCGGCTCGACGAACGACGTGGCTCGCGCGCTGGCCGAAGCGGGCGCGCCCACGGGGACCGCGGTCGTGGCGGAGCGTCAGACTGCGGGGCGGGGAAGGGGCGGGCGACGCTGGCACGCGCCGCACGGGGCCGCAATCCTGCTCTCCGTCGTGCTCAGGCCGCCGCCCGGCGGTTCGGCAATGACGGCGCCGGGCGCGATCCCGCTCCGCATCGGGCTCGCCGTCGCCCGCGCCGCAGAGCGTGTCACCGGCGCCGGGCTCGGGCTCAAATGGCCGAACGACGTGGTCGCGCCCGGCAGGGGCAAGGTCGCTGGCATCCTCTGCGAGGCCGTGCTCGGTGCCGGGGGCGGCTTCGTCGTGGCCGGCATCGGTGTGAACGTGAGTCAGCGGCCCGAGGACTTTCCGGACGAGGTTCGGGGAACGGCGACGTCGCTCTCCACCGTGGCCGGACGGCAGATCTCGCGGCCGGACGTGTGCGGTGCCATCTTGGACGCGCTGCGCGACGCGGCGATGCGCTACGCGGAGCCCCTGGACGCCCGGGAGCTGGAGGCGATCGCGGACCGCGACGTGCTGCGCGGACGGGAGCTGAGCGTGGATGGTGTGCCGCGCGGGGTCGCCGTCGGGATCGCCCCGGAAGGCGCTCTCCGATTGCGCGGCCCGGATGGGTCCGTGTCCCTCGTGCATTCGGGCACCGTCCGCGTCCTCGGCTCTTACCATTCGGGACCTCGGGAACACTACCCATGATCCTGACCTTCGACATCGGGAACACGGAGACGTTGATCGGGCTCTTCGAGGGCGGAGAGCTCCTCGACTACTGGCGGATCACCACCCAGGCGGACCGAACCGTAGACGAGCTCGGATTGCTCGTGCGGTCGCTCATCCGGGAGTCCGGCTTCGGCCTCGACCGCATCCGCGCCGCCGCGATCGGCTCCGTTGTCCCGCCGGTGACCCCGTTCATGCTCGAGATGTGCGACCGCCACCTCGGGATCCGGGTCGAGGTCATCGACGCGCGCACGCCCCTCCCGATCCGTCTCGACGTCGAAGAGCCGCTCAGCGTCGGCGCCGACCGGATCATCAACACGCTCGCCGCGGCGTTCCTGTACCAGACCGACACCATTGCCGTCGATCTCGGCACCGCCACGACCTTCGATTGCATCTCGGCCGACGGCGTGTTCCTCGGCGGCGTGATCGCGCCCGGTGTTCGTACCGGCGCGGAGATGCTGGTCCGCCGCACGGCCAAGCTCCCTCGCGTCGACCTCGAGCCGCCGGCCATGACCATCGGCAAGCGGACCGAGACGTCGCTGCGCAGCGGGATCTTCTACGGCGCCGTGGACTTGATCGACGGGATCGTCCGAAGGATCAAGGAGGAGTGGGGCCGGCCGGAGGCGCTCGTCGTCGCGACCGGCGGACTCGCGGACCTCATCGGGCCGCATTGCAGGAGCGTCGACCGGGTCGAGCCGTTCCTCACCCTCTACGGTCTCGACCTCGCGTTTCGATACCTCGAGGAGCGGGCTACCGGATCGCGCATCACTACAGTCAAGCGAGCCCGGCTGCGTGGAAGGCGCCGATGAGCACTCGACTGGACACCTCGAGACGCCCGGAAACGCTCAACCTCGCCCGTCGGATCGGCTACCGGCTCCTGCCAGGCGAGGGGTTCAGCTACATCCTCCACATGCGGCCGCGCGAGTGGCCGATCATGGTGGCTCACACCACCGTCGGATTCCTCCTCGCGACCGGCTGGAACACCGCCGCCATCCGGGAGAACTGGGGCGTCGCGGTGGCGGGGATCGCGCTCTGGGTCCTCGCCCTCAATGGCGGCACGCTTGCCATCAACTCCGCTTTCGACAACGACGACGGCGACATCGGTTACCTCGACGCGCCGCCGAAGCCGCCGCGGCACCTCGCCGCTTTCTCGATCGGTCTCATGGCCGCAGGACAGCTCCTCGCCCTGTTCCTGCCGCCGCTCTTCGCCATCGCATACGCCGTCTGCTTCGTCATGTCGATCCTCTACTCCGTCCCGCCCTTCCGGTGGAAGGCCGTGGCCGGAGCGGACTGGATCATCAACATGTGGGGGTTCGGGACCTTCACCCCGCTCGCGGGGTGGGCGCTCACCGGCAGATCGCTCGAGCCGTGGGCGATCCTCGTCCTACTCGCCTTCTGCCCCCTCTTCGCGGCGTTCTACCCCCTTACCCAGCTCTATCAGTTCGAGGAAGACCAACGCAGGGGGGACCGGACGCTCGCCCTCATGCTCGGGATGCGACGCTCGCTCATCGTCTCCAATGGCTGTGCCGTCCTCGCGTTCGTCCTGTTCGGAGCGGCCTATGCGTTCGCGCCCGTGCCACGGGCATGGCCGGCACTCGCCGTGGCCGCAGCCGCATGGTTCATGGTCCTCGTCCCGTGGCTCCGCCGCCACCCGACGATGAGTCCCGAGGAGCACCAGCGTGGCATGTACGCCGCACTCCGCGCCTGGGCCGTCACCGACATCGCCGTCCTCATCAGCTTCACCTGACGAAAGTCTTGACGGCACACGCCCTGAGTGATACGTTAATCCGCATCTGTGCCGAGTCGGGCTCGGCCGACACACGACCACGGGATCCGGGCGGTGCCCCGATCCCGCTCGTTTTCAACACCCCGGGAGGCGATCTGCATGATCGAAGTCACGCTCGGTGAGGGCGATCGGCTGGATTGGGCGCTCAAGCAGTTCCGTCGCAAGCTGATCCGTTCCGGTCTCTTCAAGGACCTCAAGAAGGGCCGCTACTACGAGAAGCCCAGCGAGGCCAAGAAGCGCAAGGCCGCGGCCGCGCGCCGTCGCAACGCACGCGCCCGTCGCTACGCTCGCTGACGGCCGGAAGGATCCCGCCGAACGCCGCACCTCACCGGTGCGGCTTTTTTGTGCCCTGCCCGCCCTCCCAATCCTCCCCCCGGAACGATCCGTGCAGTGCCTCGGCACCGCGGCGTCATGGTGCCGCTTGGTTCCATTTTCACTCCAGGACCGACGTATGGCTCGCACGACTGGCACGGTAAAGTGGTTCTCCGATTCCAAGGGCTACGGCTTCATCGAACGCGAAGACGGCCCGGATGTATTCGTTCACCACAGTGAGATCGAAGGACTTGGCTTCAAGACCCTGAACGAGGGCGAGCGCGTCGAGTTCGATGTGATCGAGGAGCCCCGCGGCCTCAAGGCGCAGAACGTGGTTCGCCTCGAGGGCGCGCCGGCGGGCGAGCCCCGCGGCGGCCGCGGCGGTCCGGGTGGCGGGTTCCGCGGCGGCCAGGGCGGTCGCGGAAGGTTCGGCCCCCGGCAGCGCTCCTACTGATCCGCTTCTCCCCGGGGAGGCCCACAACGGGCCTCCCCACTGGCCGTTTGGCCCTGATTTCGACGCCGGATTGGCAGCCTTTTCTGTCTTGCTGACACCGTGCTCGTGGCACGCGGTCTGCTACCGGCCCGCGGCGGTCGGCGGGGCTTGAAAACGCCCTTGACCCTCGCTACATTCGCGTCGTGTTGTTAGCACTCGACTGAGGTGAGTGCTAACAGCGATCTTCAGAACCAACCAACAACGCGGAGGAACACCCTATGGCAACGGCATCTGCCACGCAGGTCAAGCCGCTCGCGGATCGGGTGGTCGTCAAGCCGCTCGAGGAAACGGAGCAGATGAAGGGCGGCCTCTACATCCCCGACACCGCGAAGGAGAAGCCGCAGCAGGGCGAGGTCGTCGCGGTCGGGCCCGGGAAGATGACGGAGGATGGGAAGCGGATCCAGCCCGAGCTGAAGGAGGGCGACCGTGTGCTGTACGGCAAGTACAGCGGCACGGAGGTGACGATCGGCGATGAGCAGTACCTGATCCTGCGCGAGTCGGATGTGCTCGCGGTGATCCAGGGCTGAGCGTGGACGAATAGGGGTTAGGTTCCAGAGAAAAGGAGAAGCCGCAATGGCTGCCAAGGAACTCGAGTTTGACATCGATGCGCGTGCTGCGCTGAAGCGCGGTGTCGACCAGCTAGCGGACGCGGTGCAGGTGACGCTGGGCCCGAAGGGCCGCAACGTCGTGATCGATCGGAAGTTCGGCGCTCCGACGGTGACCAAGGACGGTGTGACGGTCGCCAAGGAGGTCGAGCTGGCGAACCCGATCGAGAACATGGGTGCGCAGATGGTCAAGGAGGTCGCCACCAAGACCAGCGATCTGGCGGGTGACGGCACGACGACCGCGACGGTGCTCGCGCGCGCGATCTTCCGTGAGGGTCTGAAGAACGTGACCGCGGGTGCGAACCCGATGGCGATCAAGCGCGGGATCGACAAGGCGGTCGAGAAGGTGGTCGAGGAACTGAAGTCGATCTCGACGCCGACGAAGGGGAAGAAGGAGATCGCGCAGGTCGGGACGATCTCTGCGAACAACGATGCGGAGATCGGCAACCTGATCGCGGACGCGATGGAGAAGGTCGGCAAGGACGGCGTGATCACGGTCGAGGAGGCGAAGGGCCTCGAGACCACGCTGGAGACGGTCGAGGGGATGCAGTTCGACCGTGGCTACCTGTCGCCGTACTTCGTGACCGATCCGGAGCGGATGGAGGCGGTCCTCGAGGACGCGCTGGTGCTGATCCACGACAAGAAGATCAGCTCGATGAAGGATCTGCTGCCGATCCTGGAGAAGGTTGCGCAGCAGGGCCGTCCGCTGCTGGTGATCGCGGAGGACGTCGAGGGCGAGGCGCTGGCCACGCTGGTGGTCAACAAGCTGCGTGGCACGCTGCGCGTGTGCGCGGTCAAGGCGCCGGGCTTCGGCGATCGCCGCAAGGCCATGCTCCAGGACATCGCGATCCTGACGGGCGGTCAGGTGATCAGCGAGGAGGTCGGCTTCAAGCTGGAGAACGCGGTGCTCTCCGATCTCGGCCGCGCGAAGCGGATCGTGGTGGACAAGGACAACACGACGATCGTCGACGGCGCCGGTGATCCGGAGAAGATCAAGGGCCGGATCGAGGAGATCCGGGTCTCGATCGACAAGAGCACGTCGGACTACGACCGCGAGAAGCTGCAGGAGCGTCTGGCGAAGCTGGCCGGCG
>CAYPGK010000007.1:0-663 GCA_964410055.1 uncultured Gemmatimonadaceae bacterium
CATGGCGACCTTCGATCTACAACTACCGTTCCCGCTCAAGGGCGATCAGCCGCAGGCGGTCGAGGAGCTCACGCGCGGCCTCGAGCGCGGGGACCGCTACCAGACGCTCCTGGGCGTGACCGGCTCGGGGAAGACGGTGACGATGGCGTCGGTCATCGCCGAGTACGGCAAGCCGACGCTGGTCATGAGCCACAACAAGACGCTGGCGGCGCAGCTCTACGGCGAGCTCAAGCAGTTCTTCCCGAGGAACGCGGTCGAGTACTTCATCTCGTACTACGACTACTACCAGCCCGAGGCGTACGTCCCGTCGACGGACACGTACATCGAGAAGGACTCGTCGATCAACGAGGACATCGAGCGGCTGCGGCTGCGGGCGACGTCTTCGCTGATGGAGCGGGAGGACGTGATCGTGGTCGCGTCGGTCTCGTGCATCTACGGCCTGGGCGACCCGCGCGAGTACCGGGAGCTGATGCTGACGCTCGAGGCGGGGCAGCAGATCGCGCGGCGCGACATCCTGCAGGCGCTGGTCCGGATCCAGTACAGCCGGAACGACTTCGAGTTCACGCGCGGCACCTTCCGGGTGCGGGGCGACGTGATCGAGGTCTTCCCGGCGTACGAGGAGCAGGCGGTCCGCATCGAGCTGTGGGGCGACGAGATCGAGCG
>CAYPGK010000007.1:673-31711 GCA_964410055.1 uncultured Gemmatimonadaceae bacterium
ATCTACCCGGCGACGCACTTCGTGACGCAGAAGTCGACGGTCGAGCGGGCGGTCGAGCGGATCCGCGAGGAGCTCGAGCAGCGGCTCTGGGAGCTGCGTTCGCAGGAGAAGCTGCTGGAGGCGCAGCGGCTCGAGCAGCGCACGAACTTCGACATCGAGATGCTCCTCGAGCTGGGCACGTGCCCGGGGATCGAGAACTACTCCCGGCACCTGACCGGGCGGGCGGAAGGCGAGCGGCCGGCGTGCCTCTTCGACTACTTCCCCGAGGACTTCCTCGTCATCGTCGACGAGTCGCACCAGTCGCTGCCGCAGCTCCGGGGGATGTACAACGGCGACCGCGCGCGCAAGATGACGCTGGTCGAGCACGGGTTCCGCCTGCCGAGCGCGCTCGACAACCGCCCGCTCAAGTTCGAGGAGTGGGAGGAGCTGGTGCCGCGCGCAATCTTCGTCTCCGCGACGCCGGGCGACTACGAGCTCGAGCGGACGGGCGGCGTCGTCGTCGAGCAGCTCATCCGCCCGACGGGGCTGCTGGACCCCGAGGTCGAGGTGCGGCCGGTCAAGGGGCAGGTCGACGACCTGATCGCGGAGATCCGCGAGCGCGAGGCGCGGGGCGAGCGCGTCCTCGTGACCACGCTGACCAAGCGGATGGCCGAGGACCTGACCGACTACCTGCAGCAGGTCGGGATCCGGGTGCGCTACATGCACTCGGACATCGACGCGATCGAGCGGGTGGAGATCCTGCGCGACCTGCGCCTCGGCAACTTCGACGTGCTCGTCGGGATCAACCTGCTGCGTGAGGGGCTGGACCTGCCGGAGGTCTCGCTGGTCGCGATCCTGGACGCGGACAAGGAGGGCTTCCTGCGCGACGAGCGCTCGCTGATCCAGACGATCGGGCGGGCGGCGCGCAACGCGCAGGGCAAGGCGATCATGTACGCCGACCGGATCACGGGCTCCATGGCGCGCTGCATCGACGAGGCGAACCGCCGCCGGGAGATCCAGCAGCGCTACAACGAGGAGCACGGGATCATCCCGCAGACGATCATCAAGAGCATCGAGGAGGTCACGCTGAGCACGCGCGTGGCCGACGCGCGCGCCGAAGCCGCCGGCAAGGTGTCCGAGCCGAAGGCGAGCTACGCGGCGGAAGTCGACCTCGAGGAGTGGATCAAGATCCTCGAGCACCAGATGCGCGAGGCCGCCGCGGCGCTCGAGTTCGAGCGCGCCGCGCTGCTGCGCGACCAGCTCCTCGAGGCGAAGGCGAAGCTCTCGGGGAAGGCGACGGCCCGGCGGGCGTGAGGCGGGGCGCATAGGAGGAGCGCGGTGCACGACGTGATCGGGCCGGTGGCGCTCACGGAGGCGGAGCTGGAGGCGTGGGGGGAGCGGATCGGCGCGAGCGTGGCCGTGCCCGCGGTCTTCGCGCTGCGCGGCGAGCTCGGGGCGGGGAAGTCCGTGCTGGCGCGGGCGATCGCGCGCGGCGCGGGCGTGTCGGGGCCGATGCCGTCGCCTACGTTCAATCTGGTCTATCACTACCACGGCGCGCGTGGCGTCGACGTCTGGCACCTCGACCTCTACCGGCTCGAGGACCCGGACGACGTCTGGGAGCTCGGCTGGCGCGAGCTGGGCGCGGGCGACGACATCGTGCTGATCGAGTGGCCCGAGCGAGCCGAGTCGCTGCTTCCGCGGGACCGCTGGGACATCTTCCTGGATATGGGGCCGGAGAGTGAAGCGCGGTGGGTCCGGGCCGTGCGCTGCGGCGACGCGCCCGCCCTCCCCGCGCCCGAGGGCGTCGCATGAGGACCGGGGCGCGCATGAAGCCGTATCTCGCGATCGACACGTCGACGGCGCTCGGGAGCGTGGCGGTGGGGCGAGGAAGCGAGCTCCTCGCGGAGATCGTCGTCGGCGTGAGCACGAAGCACTCGGAGTCGCTGCTCCCGGCGATCGACTACGCGCTGCGCTCTGCCGGGCTCGAGCCGCCGGATCTGGGCGCGGTCGTGGTGGCGGGCGGGCCGGGCTCGTTCACGGGGGTGCGCGTGGCGGGTGCTACGGCGAAGGGGTTCGTCCGGGCGCTCGGCGTGCCGCTCTTCGCGTATTCGGGGCTGCTCGCGCTGGCGGCGGCGGTCGCCGCCGAGGGGCCGGTCTGTGCGCTCTTCGACGCACGCCGCGGCGAAGTCTACGCGGGGTGCTGGCGCTTCCCGGGCGACGGCGCGGTCGAGGTCATCATGCCGCCCACGGCGGCGCCGGTCGAGGAGGTGCTCACGGCGCTCGCGGGCACGCAACCACGCTTCGTGGGCGAGGGCGCGCTGCGGTATCGGGACGCGATCGAGTCGGCCGGCGGACGCGTCGCGCCGGCGCACCAGGCGGCGCCCCGTGCGAGCGCGCTCCTCTGGCTCGCCGACATCGCCCCCGCGCTCGGCCTGGTCGCGGACCCGCGGTCGTGGGAGCCCGAATACATCCGGGCGTCCGGGGCGGAGCGCGGAGTCCAGGGGTGAGCGACGTCGTCATCCGGCCGATGCGGCGGGAGGACCTGCCGCGGGTCATGGAGATCGAGCGGGCGTCGTACACGGCGCCGTGGCCGGAGGCGAGCTTCCGCGGACTGCTGAGTCGGACGGACGCATCGATCCACATCGCGGAGAACGAGGGCCGAATCGTCGGCTACGCGGCGTGCTGGGCGGTCATGGAGCAGGGCGAGCTGGGGAACATCGCGGTCGCGCCCGGGCAGAGGGGGCGCGGGATCGCGAAGCGCCTCATGGACGCCGTGATCGAAGATATGCGCGAGCGTGGCGTCCGGGAACTCTTCCTCGAGGTCCGCGTGACGAACGACGTGGCCCGGCACCTCTACGAACGCTACGGCTTCGAGGAGATCGGCTGCCGCCCCGACTACTACACCGCCCCGGTCGAGGACGCGATCGTGATGCGCAAGCGGCTCGAGCCCCGGGACGACGACTGAATCCCAGTAACCAATTGAATGGTGATGGATATGCCGAAATTTCCCGAGTACCGTCCCCGGCGGCTGCGCCGGACCGAGGCGCTGCGGCGGATGGTGCGTGAGACCGCGGTCGCGCCGAGTGACCTGATCCTGCCGCTCTTCGTCGTACCCGGGAGCGGCGTGCGCCGGCCGGTCGGCTCGATGCCGGGCGTGGCGCAGACGTCGGTCGACGAGCTGCTGCGCGACGCGGAGGAGGCGTACCGGCTCGGGATCCCGGCGGTGCTTCTCTTCGGGATCCCGGAGACGAAGGACGAGGTCGGCTCGTCCGCGTACGCGGAGGACGGCGTCATACAGCAGGCGGTTCGGGCGTTGAAGGACCGGCTGCCGGAGCTGGTCGTGATCACCGACGTCTGCCTGTGCGAGTACACCTCGCACGGCCATTGCGGCGTGATCCGGGACGGCACGGTGGCGAACGACGAGTCGCTGGAGCTGATCGCACGGCAGGCGCTCAGCCACGCGCGGGCCGGCGCGGACATCGTCGCGCCGAGCGACATGATGGACGGCCGGGTCGGCGTGATCCGCCGCACCCTCGATGCCGAGGGGTTCGGCGACGTCGCGATCCTGAGCTACGCGGCGAAGTACGCCTCGGCGTTCTACGGCCCGTTCCGCGAGGCGGCCGAGAGCGCGCCGCAGTTCGGGGACCGGCGGTCGTACCAGATGGACCCGGCCAACGGCGACGAGGCGCTGCGCGAGGTCCGGCTCGACGTCGAGGAAGGCGCCGACATCCTCATGGTCAAGCCGGCGCTCCCGTACCTCGACGTGCTGTGGCGGGTCAAGCAGGAGACGAAGTACCCCGTCTTCGCCTACCACGTCTCGGGCGAGTACGCGATGACGCTCGCGGCGGGGGAGAAGGGGTGGCTGGACGCCGATGCGGCGCTCTACGAGTCGCTCGTTGCGATCAAGCGCGCCGGCGCGGACATGATCATCACCTACTGGGCGCGGGAGTTTGCGCGACGAAGTTGAGGTTTCTACGCATGCGTGGAAGTCGTCGCGGGCGCCGGATCTACACTCCGGCGCCCGTTCGTTTGTGTGCCGCGGTGCTGCTCGTCGCAGCGGCGCCGCTCGTCCCTACCAGGCCCCTCGCCGCGCAGACGGCGGACGAGGGCGGTTGGCGTGGCCCGATCACGCCGCTTTCGGCCGACCACTGGGCGTACGCGGCGCTGGATCGACTGGCCGCCGCGGGCTGGATCGAGCCCGGTCGGTTCGACGGGGCGCGCCCGATGTCGGTTGCGGCGGTTGGAGCGGTGCTCGAGGAGGCGGCGCACCGGGCGGAGCGGGCGGAATTCGACGGGACCGGCGCCCACCCGGGCGGCCGCCCGCGGCGCGCAATGGCTGCGTTCGCCCGCGAGGTCTGGGCCCGGTTCCAACAGGAGTTCCCGGCCGCGGACGATGCGGCGACGTCGGCGTGGCTAGGATACGAGGAGCGTCGGGACGACGACGAGCCCTGGCGCGGCACCGTGCTCTCGCCCCGCATCCACTGGATGCCTGCCGCGTCGGTCGGCGTGAGCTACGAGCCCAGAGTGCGTTTCAGCGGCTCCGACGCCGCTTCCGTGGAGCACGCCCGGTTCGGCGTTGCCACGCGGGTACGCAGCGTCCTGTTGTTCGCGGGGCGTGAGCGACTCGCCTTCGAGACGGGCGCGACCGGCGGAGTCACGTTGAGCGACGCCGCTGCGCTGGATGGCGTCGGACTCCGGCTCGCGGAGCCCGTGACGCTGCCCTTCGTCGGGCCCGTGCACGGGCTCCTCTACCTGAGCCGGTTCGGCGAAGACTCGCTCGGTTCGACGTCGGGGTTCGGCGCGTTCCGGCTCGCGCTCTCGCCGGCGCCGTGGCTGCAGCTCCACCTGAACCGGACGATCCTCGTCGCGCGGCGCATCCGCGGCATGGAGATGTCGGCAGGAGACCTGCTCCTCATGCTCGTGGGGAAGCACACGGCCTTCGAGGACCAGCGCGCCTCGGTCGGGGTCCGGCTCCGCACGAACGTCGCCGGGTGGCCGGTCCAGCCGTACCTGGAATGGGGCTTCGAGGACACGGCCGGCGTGGACGAGGACCCCGGGATCGTGACCGGCATCTACCTCCCGTTCGTCCCCTTCGCGCCCGGAGTCTCGCTACGCTACGAGTACACGGCGTTCGGCGAGCACGCCCAGCTCTTCCCGGGCGCCGAGTTCCAGCCGCGCGCGTGGTACCACCACGCCTCCGGCATCCGCGACCGCTATCTGGACGATGCGGGCACACCGATCGGGCACCCGCTCGGCGGGTACGGCTTCGAGCACCGCGTGCAGGTGGGCGGCTGGGTGCACGACGCGCGCCTCAGGCTCACGGTTGAGGCGTACCGGCGCCACCGCGAGGAGGGCAACCTCCTCTACGACGACCGCCCCGGCACGAGCCTCGGTGCGACGGCCGACCTCCATTACGCCCTCGTCGCCGGGGGCGCGGTGACCATCGGTTTCGCGACTGAGCACGGCGCCGCGGGATGGGCGGCCCGCAACGTTCGCGTCGGGGTGCGGTGGTAGGGCGGCCACGGGCCGCCCATTTGATTGACACCCGCACACTTGCGTCCTATCTTCTCCAGCGTTCTCCCCGTGAGACCACCGCCCGGGCTACCGGAATGAGCCGGAGTCTCAACAAGGCGATGCTCATCGGCAACGTCGGCGCGGACCCCGAGGTCCGGACGACCGCGGCCGGTACGAGAGTGGCTAGCATTTCGCTCGCCACTCACCGGCGCTGGACGGACGGCGCGGGGCAGGCGCACGAAAAGACCGATTGGCACCGCATCATAGCCTGGGACCGGTTGGCCGACGTCGTCGAGCGATTTGTCAAGCGGGGAGACCGGCTGTTCGTGGAAGGGCGGATCGAGTATCGCAGTTGGGAGGATTCCGCCGGCAAGACCCGCTATGCGACGGAGATCATCGCGCAGGACGTGATCCTGCTCGACGGCCCGAAGGTCGAAGCGAACCTCCCCGTCTGACGGAGCACGCCTTCATGCGAGAGCCGAACGACCGATTGAAGTCGAAGTATCTGGGGATTGCCGTACTCACCGCGGCGCTCGGGTTGTCCGCGTGCGGCGCGTCGCAGGCGCGGCTGGAGGGTCCGAGCGCCGAAGAGCTGGCACGGCAGGACAGCATCGAAGCGGCGCGACGCGCCGAGGCGGAGCGCCTTCGCCTCGAGGAGGAGCGCCGGCGAGCGGAGGAAGAGGCGCGCCGCGCGGCCGAGGAGGAGGAGCCGCAGCAGCCGACCGGGCGCGAGCACGTCGTCCGGCGCGGCGACACGCTCTGGGACCTCGCGAGTTTCTACCTGCGCAATCCGTTCCTCTGGCCGCTGATCTACGACGCGAACCGCGACATCGTCGAGGACCCGCACTGGATCTATCCGAACGAGCGGCTCCTGATCCCCGGCCTGCCGCCGCTGCCCTCGGACGCGACCGCGGTGAAGGCGAGCGAGCCGCAGCGTACGCGGTTCTACCGGCCGAGCCGTTCGGTTGCGGCCGAGGTCGAGGCC
The DNA here is from genome assembly GCA_964410055.1 of uncultured Gemmatimonadaceae bacterium. Classification (GTDB taxonomy): domain Bacteria; phylum Gemmatimonadota; class Gemmatimonadetes; order Longimicrobiales; family RSA9; genus CALBZE01. The sequence goes on from CAYPGK010000007.1 coordinate 7,152, forward strand.
GGTGCCGATGCCCCGGGGACGATCGAAGGCGAGTACCGGCGTGACCTCGAAGTCCGGCAGGTGAGGCCGGGCGAGTTCTACTCGGCGCCGTGGCTCTCGCGCCCGAACGAGCTCCGGCCGGTCGCCCGGGTCGTGAGCATCGCGCCCCGGGATGCGGCGATGACCCGCCTCCGCGAGACGGCCGTTCGGTACGGCTCGGTCTACCTGCGCTACGCCCGCTCCGCATCGGCGTCGGTTGGCGACCGCCTGCTTCTCGTGCGGATCGGCCAGTCGGTCGGGGGCTATGGCCGGATCATCGAGCCCGTCGGCCAGGCCACGGTCACCGAGCTGCACAGGGAAACGGCGCTAGCGGTCGTGACCGAGCAGTACGGGTTGATCGAGGAAGGGGCGCACGCGGTGCCGCTGGAGGAGTTCCCCGGGCTGGTCGAGCTTCCGCCGCAGCCGGTCGAGTCGGGCCCCCAGGGCCGCCTGATCGGCTTCGAGGTGGACCAGCCGGTCCCGGCGCCGCGCGACCACGCCTTCATCGATCTGGGCCGGGAGGACGGGATCGAAGTCGGCGACGAGCTGGTCGTCATCCGTCCGGAGCGCCGCGCGCCCCAGGGCGGTGTCACGCTCCCGGAGGAGCCGATCGCGCGGCTGCGCGTGGTCCGGGTGGCCGAGCGGAGCGCGACGGTGCAGATCATCCGCCTGGAGCAGGCGGGGCTGCGTCCGGGGCTCCCCGTGCGGCTGGTGGCGAAGCGGCCGTAGGGATCGAACCTGGCCGGCTCGCCGGCCGGGATTGCAGGTAGCTCGCAGGACGGGCGCCGAGCGGCGCCCGTCGTCACATGATGGAGATGGTGGCCCTTCTTCACGGCCTGGCGCTGATACTCTACATCGTCGCGGCGGGCGTGCTGGTGCGCACGCTGGCCGGCGCGCGTCCGCGCGCCCCGCAGGGTGGGCCGGTGGTGCTCGCGGCGGCGGTGCTGGCCCACGGCGCCGCGCTCGCGGCGTACGCCGTCGTGAACGGCGAGCTGCCGCTGGTCGGACTGGCGCCGTCGCTCTCCGTGTTCGGGTTCCTGACCGCCACGTTCCTGCTCGCCGTTGCGCTCTTCCGCGAGGCGCGCACCCTCGGGCTGGTCCTGCTCCCCCTCGTCGCACTCCTGCTCGTGGTCGCGTTGGCGCTCGGGATCCGGCCGTCCGGCGAAGCGCTCGTGTTCCGCGGCCCGTGGCTCTACCTGCACGTCATCCTCGCCTTCATCGGCTACGCGGGGCTCGCCGTGGCGTTCGCCGCCGGGTTGGTCTACCTGCTGCAGTTCCGTGAGCTGAAGGTCAAACGCCTCGGGCGGGTGTTCCGCTTCTTCCCCTCGCTCGACACGCTGGACGTGGTGGGCAGGCGCGCACTGGCGATCGGCTTCGCGGCGCTGAGCATCGCGCTCGTCCTCGGCTGGGCGTGGACGGTCCGGTTCCAGAACTCGTTCGCGATCGGCGAGCCGGACGTCGTGTGGGGCATCGTGACGTGGTTCACGTTTCTGGCGGTCATTGCCGCGCGGGTGGGCGACCCGGCCCGGGGGCGCCGGGGCGCGATGGCGTCCGTGGTCGGCTTTGCCGTGGTGGTGTTGGTCTACATGGTCCTGCGGCTCAACGGCGCGGGCGGGACGGCGTTCCTGTGAGATGGAGGGGAGGAGCGGGCGTGGCGGGCCGGAACTCGGGAGGGCTCTGGCACGGTATCATGTGCTCCGATTGTGGCGGGCACCGATCCGAGCGCGTGAGGAACGATAGTCGATGTCCCTGATCGTCGTCGGGCTCAGCCACCATTCGGCGCCCGTTGGAGTGAGAGAGCGCTTCGTCTTCGAGCCCGAGGCGGCGGCGAACGCGTTGCAGGCGCTGACGGCGGGCGGCGCGGCATCCGAGGCGGTCGTCCTCTCGACGTGCAACCGCACGGAGTTCTACCTGCTCGAAGAGAGCCGGGGGAACGGCGGCTCGCCGGACGGTTCGAAGAACGGCGGTGTGTCCCGTGCGACGGACGGTCTGCCGACCGGCCCCGGGCGTCCGGGCGGCGCGGTCGATCCGGCCGACCCCTCGCCGGCGGTCCAGGCGGTGCTGCGACTCTTCGCGGAGCGGGCGGGCACGTCGCCGGAGCAGGCGAGCGCCTACATCTACTGCCACCGCGACCGCCGGGCCGTCCAGCACCTGTTCCGCGTGGTGACGAGCCTGGACTCGATGATCCTGGGCGAGGCGCAGATCCAGGGGCAGGTCCGGGCGGCGTACCAGGATGCGGCGGCGCTGGAAGTGGAGCCGAGGGTCGTCGGCCCGGTCCTCTCGCGGCTGTTCCAGGATGCGCTCGCGGTCGGCGGGCGAGTCCGCAGCGAGACGACGCTGGGCGCGGGCGCGGCGTCGGTCCCCGCGGCCTCCGTCGAGCTGGCCAAGAAGATCTTCGGTCCGCTCCGCGGCCGGCGGGCGCTCGTCCTCGGTGCGGGCGAGATGAGCGAGCTCGCGCTCGAGTGCCTTACGGGCGAGGGGATCCAGAGCGTCGTCGTGGCGAACCGGACGGAAGCGCGGGCGCAGGAGCTGGCCGGCCGCTTCGGCGGGAGCGCGGCACGCTTCGAGGGCCTGGGCGCCGCGCTCGCCGAATCGGACATCGTGGTCGCGGCCACGGCGGCGCCGCATCCGGTGATCACGCGGGATCTGTTCGCGCGCGTGCTGCCGCGCGGGCCGAAGCGGCCGCTCCTCATCGTCGACATCGCGATCCCGCGGGACGTCGAGCCCGAAGTCGCGGAGGTGGACAACGTCTTCCTCTACGACATCGACGATCTGACGCAGATCGTCGACGACAACCTGGAGCGGCGGCGCGAGGAGATCCCGGTCGCGGAGCGGATCGTCGCCGAGGCGATCAATGAGTTCTGGAGCTGGTACGCGTCGCGCGACGTGGTGCCGGTCATCCGCGAGCTCCGCGAGAGCGCGGAGGCGCTGCGCCGCAGCGAAGTCGAGAAGGCGCTGCGCAGGTTGAGCCACCTGGCGCCGGACGACCAGGCGCTGGTCGACCAGCTCACGCGCCAGATCCTGAACAAGATCCTGCATCGGCCGACGGTTCGGCTGCGCGAGGCCGCGAGCCGCGGCGCGGGCGAAGCCGTCGTACATGCCGCGCGCTACCTCTTCGAGCTGGACGCGCTGCGGGAGGAAACGGAAAGGGGCGAGGGAGAATGAGTCAGAGGAGGGTGCTGGTCACGGGCGGTGCGGGCTTCATCGGCAGTCACGTGGCCGACGCGTACATCGCGCGCGGCGACCGGGTCTGGATCGTGGATGACCTCTCCTCCGGGAAGCGGGAGAACATCCCGGCCGAAGCGACCTTCGTCCAGATGGACATCGGCGATCCGGCGCTCGAGGACGTCTTCCGTGACGCCGGTGGCTTCGACATCGTCAACCATCACGCGGCGCAGATGGACGTGCGCAAGTCGGTGGCCGATCCACGCTTCGATGCGCGCATCAACGTCGACGGGCTGCTGAACGTGCTCGAGCTGGCCCGGCGCTTCGAGACCCGGCGCGTGCTCTTCGTCTCGTCGGGCGGGGTGGTGTATGGCGAGCCGGAGCTGAGGCCGACGCCGGAGACGGCGCCCAAGCTGCCGCTCTCGCCCTACGGCGTTACCAAACTCGCCGCGGAGTTCTATCTTCACTACTATCGTCGCGTCCACGGGCTCGAGTACGTCGCGCTGCGGTATTCGAACGTGTACGGGCCGCGGCAGGACCCACACGGCGAGGCGGGCGTCGTTGCGATCTTCTCGACTCGCCTGATGAACGGAGAGCCGATCACGATCTACGGGGACGGCGAGCAGACGCGCGACTACGTCTACGTCGGCGACGTGGTCGCTGCGAACATGCTGCTGACCGACGCGCCGCTCGGCGACGGCGCGGGGCTGGACGCCCGCTCGTTCAACGTGGGGACCGCGGTAGAGACGTCGGTCAACGAGCTGGCGCGGGTGATGATGTCCGCGACCGGCCGCGAGGTCGAGATCCAGTACGCGCCGGCGCGTGCGGGTGAGCTGCTGCGCTCGTGTCTCGACGTTTCGCGGCTGCGTGCACTCGGCTGGGCGCCGCGCACCTCGCTCGGTGACGGCCTCAACGAAACCTACCTTTTCATTGCAGGGAGAGAGACGGCGCGGTGATCCTCATGATTCAGGCGGGCGCGCCCCGGAGCGCGCTCGACATGATCGTCCACGGCGGACTATCGACTCTGATCATCCTCGGCGTGCTCGCGGTGCTGTCGCTGACGAGCTGGGTGATCATCTTCTGGAAGATCGCACAGTTCAGGCGAGTCCGGCGCCAGGGCGACTACTTCGTGCGTTCGCTGGAGCGCACGCAGCGTCTCGAGGACGCCTACAAGTCGGTCGTGCGCCTGCCGGAGTCGCCCTACACGCGGGTGTTCCGGCAGGGGATCAACTTCTTCAGCGAGCTGCGGCCGGGCGCGCTGAAGGAGAACGCGCCGCCCACGCCGGGGCTCACCGAGGCGCAGCTCCATGCATTGCGCCTGGTCCTCGAGAAGGAGCAATCCCAGGAGCGCGACGAGCTTGCGGCCGGGTTGTCGTGGCTCGCGATCTCGGCGACCGTCTCGCCGCTCCTCGGCCTGCTCGGCACCGTGATCGGCGTCATGGACTCGTTCCTCGGGATCGCGGCGTCGGGGAGCGCGAACATCAGCGCGGTCGCGCCCGGCGTGGCCGAGGCGCTGGTCACCACGGTCGCGGGCCTGGCCGTCGCGATCCCGGCGGCCATCGCCTACAACCAGTTCGTCAGCCGGCTGGGCGCGTTCAGCGGCGAGCTCGAAGGCTTCGCCAGCGAGTTCATCGGCGCGCTCGCCCGCGAGGGGAGGCTCTAGACCGTGTGGCCCCAGGGCAACGGCAGGAAGGGCAACCTCCCGCTCTCGGCGGACATCAACGTGACGAGCCTGGTCGACGTCGCGTTCACGCTGCTCGTCATCTTCATCATCACCGCCCCGATCATGCAGGGCGGCGTGGAGGTCGATCTTCCGCAAGGCGATGTGCCGGCGATCACGCAAAGCGACGGCGTCGTCGTCTCCGTCACGCGCGATGGGAAGATCTTCATCGGCGACGTCGAGGCGAAGTCGGTCGAGGACTTCAAGGTCATCTACCCGCAGGTCGTCGAGCAGAAGGACGCCAAGTCGGCGTATCTCAAGGTCGATCGCGAGGTGACGTACGGCACCTTCGCGCGGGTGCTCGCGCTCATGGAGCAGCTCGAAGTGGCGGAGGTCGGGCTGGTCTACGAGCCGGAGCCGGGGAGCTAGGCCATGGTCGGCGGTGGCAAGGAGCTGGGCGGCCGACGCTCGCGGCCGGGTGGTTGGCCGCTCTTCGCGTCGGTCGTTGTGCACGTCGCGGCGGGCGCCGTCGTCTGGTCGACGTCGCTCGCAGCACCGCCGCCGTTGCCCGAGTTCAAGGTCTACGAGGTCAAGATCGTCTCGCCGCCTCCGAAGGAGGAGGGCGCGCCGGAGCCGGTGGTCGTGAACGCGCCGCAGGTCACGAAGCCGGAGCCGCAGCCCGAGCCGCGGCCGGCGGAGCCGAAGCCGCAGCCGCCGAAGCCCGAGACGCCGCCTCGAACCGAGACGCAGCCGAAGCCGGAACCGTCCCGGACGACGACGGTCAAGGAGGAGGAAGCGCCGAAGGAGACGCCGGCCAGGGCGCCGACGGGGCCGAAGCCGGACCCGTCGGCCAGGGAAGCAGGCGAGGGGATCGACGTCCGGATCGAGGGCGAGGCGTTTCCGCACCCCGGCTATCTGGAGAACATCCAGCTCCAGATCAGCCGGTTCTTCCGCTGGACCGGGCGGACCGGACTCGAGGCGGAAATTTATTTCGTAATCCGGAAGGATGGTACGATCGAGGACATCCGGCTCGTCCGCGGTTCCGGGGATGCCTCTTTCAATTTCGAGGCGATGGCGGCCATCGAGCAGGCGGGTCGGCGGGCCGCGTTCGGCCCGCTCCCGGAGGATTTTCCAAAGGACCGGCTGCCCGTGCTCTTCTACTTCCGGCCGGCCCGTTGACCGGATCAGACTTTACATGACGCCGAGGGCGACGTAAGATCAAATGCATCGCTTGTCACTGCTGTTATTGCTCGTCTTCGCGACGCCGCTGGCGGCCCAACAGGACACGACGCGCCTGCCGACCGGCGTGCGTCTGGGGATGATCTACCAGACGCTCAAGCGACCGTCGCTCGCGGTCAGGTCGTTCACCGCCCTGGACGATGGGGCGGCCGCCGAGCAGATCGGCGAAATCGTCCGGCGGGATCTGGATTACAGTGACCGTTTCGAGATGTTCGACGTGCCGCCGCAGCTCGCGTCGGGGCCCGTCGATTACGCGACGTGGAACGGTCTCAACGTGGTCTACGTCCTGGACGGCGCGGTCGAGCCGCTCGACGACGGGCTCCTCCTGCGGCTCACGCTCCACGACGTCGTCTACGGACAGGTCAAGGAGATTCAGGCGTTCCGCCTGCCGCCGCCCTCCGCTCCCGACCATCGCATGGCCGTGCATGCGGCCGCGGACGAGGTGGTGCGGTGGGCGACGGGACAGCCCGGGATGGCCGCATCCCGGATCCTGTTCGTGAGCGACTCGCCGGACGGCGGTCGCGATCTGATGATCGTCGACTCGGACGGCGAGAACGTGCGCCGGCTCGCCCGGATCGACGGGCTGCTCATGTCGCCCTCGTGGTCGCGGGATGGGCGCAAGATCGTCTACACGGTCGGTCGGGAAGACGGGTCGTGGGACGTGATCGAGCGGGCGCTGGACAGCGGTACCGAGCGGCGGGTGGCCGTGCCGCGCGGACTCAACGCGACGCCCGTCTACTCGCCGGACGGCACGCGGCTCATGTTTGCGGCCGAGAACGGGCGAGACCTGGATCTCTTCGAGCTCGATCTGGGCAGCGGCCGCACGCGGCTGGTGCGCGGCGGGCCGGGCGCCGACATGTCGCCGACCTATTCGACGGATGGGCGGCTGATCGCGTTCAACTCGGACCGGATCGGCCAACCGCACATCTACGTGATGCCGGCGGAGGGCGGGGAGGCGGTTCTGCTCTCGCCGTACACGTACGGCGAGCCCGGGCACTACGCGGCGCCGGACTGGTCGCCGGAGACTTCGTTCGTGGCGTTCCACGGCCGGTCGCGCGGACAACACCAGATCATGGTGGCCGACGCGTCGAAGCCGGGGAGCACGGTGCAGCAGATCACGGATGAGGGTCGCAACGAGGATCCGAGCTGGGCGCCGGACGGGCGGCACATCGTGTTTCTGGGCGTGCGGTCGTCCGGTGCCGGGCTGTATGTAATCGACGCGGTGAGCGGTCGGACGCGGCCGCTCGTCCTGGGCGGGCGGTTCAGGACGCCCGATTGGTCGCCGGCGCTGATGCGAGCGTCGGCCTTGACGGTGCGCGGCGAGTAGGGCGCCGCGCCCGCGGAGGTTCCACGAGTCCACCTACACAGAAGGAGACGCGAGATGCAGAAGCGAATCATCCTCCCGGCCCTGGTCGGCGCGTTGCTGGTCGGGGCGTGCGGTGGGAAGCAGCCGCCGCAGCAGGCGGGCCCGACGCCGGAAGAGCTTGCCGCACAGGCCCGGGCCGACAGCATCGAGGCCGCGCGCCGCGCGGAGGAGGAGCGCCGTCGTCTGGAGGAGGAGCGCCGTCGCGCCGAGGAGGAGGCGCGTCGCCGCGCAGAGGAGGAAGCGCGTCGCGCCCGTGAGATCCTCGCGGAGATGGTGCACTTCGACTTCGACAAGTTCGACATCCGCGCGTCGGACCAGGAGACGCTCCGTCGTAAGGTGGCCGTGCTGCGGGCGAACCCGAACGTTCGCATCCGGATCGTGGGTCACGCGGACGAGCGTGGCTCGGACGAGTACAACCTGGCGCTCGGGCTGCGCCGGGCGAACGCGGTGAAGGACTTCCTGGTCGGCTTCGGCCTGGATGCGAGCCGGTTCGAGACGGCGAGCATGGGTGAGGAGCAGCCGCTCGTGCGCGCGTCGAACGAGGAAGCGTGGGCGCAGAACCGCCGCGCCGAGTTCCAGGTGACGGCCGGCGAGGCGACGCGGACCGGAATGTAGGAAGGAGGGGAGCGTGCGGCGTAGTGGCGACGCAATGACACGGGGCCGCGCGGTCGGCCCCGGCGGAAGGACCTGGCGGCCGCTGCGCCGCAGCGCTTCCCTGTGCGCGCTCGGCCTCGCCGTCGGACTGGGCGGCTGCGCGACCAAGGCCGACCTCAAGCAGCTCAGGGACGAGGTCGTGCATCTGCAGGAGCGGCAGGACTCGCTCTTCCGCCAGCTCGAGCGGCAGAACCAGGCGATCATCGATTCGCTCCGCACGAGCGGAGACCTGGTCCTGCGCGTGCGCGGCGAATTGGGCTATCAGCTCCAGCAGATGGAGCAGCAGCTGATCCAGATCCAGGAGCTGACCGGCCAGAGTCAGATCCGGCTGGCGGAGCTGCGCCAGCAGTGGGAGTCTCGCAGTCAGCAGTTCGGCGAGGAGCCCGGCGCGGCGCCGGCGGATGCTCCGGCCACGCCCGGTGATGGGGATGCCGAGCAGCTCTACGAGATCGGGCGGCAGAAGCTGGAAGAAGGCGCGGCGGCGACGGCGCGCATGGCGTTCCAGCAGATCCTGAGTCAGTATCCGTCGCACGAGCGTGCGGCGGACGCGCAGTACCAGATTGCCGAGACGTACATGGCGGAGCAGGCGTTCGATCAGGCGCTCGCGGAGTTCGAGCGCGTGGTCGAGCTGTTCCCGCACTCGCCGCGTGCGCGGCAGGCGCTGTACCGCGCGGGCGTGGTGTCGGCGGAACGCGGGAACATTTCGGACGCCCGCAGATACTTCAACAGGGTCGTGAGCGGGTATCCTACGTCAGAGGAAGCTCGTCTGGCCGAAGACCGGCTGCGGAGCCTGCCGCGACGCTGAAGCCATCGGCACGACCGTTCCACCGGGGACGACGGTCGCCGCCGCGTGGCTGCGGCGCCCGCCACGTCTCCGGTGGAACGTTTTCTTTTTGCCCATGCGCTGCCCCTACTGTCACGAGACCGAGGACCGCGTCGTCGATTCGCGCACCAGCCGGGAAGGCCGGGCGGTGCGGCGGCGGCGCGAGTGCTTGAGCTGCGGCCGTCGCTTCACGACGTACGAGTACGTGGAGGAGCGGGCGCTACAGGTCGTCAAACGGGACGGGTCGCTGGAGCCGTACGACCGTCGCAAGCTGCTGCGCTCGATCCGGCTGCCCTGCGCAAAGCGCGCGGTGTCGCTGTCGGACATCGAGGCGATCGTCGACGAGATCGAGGACGAGCTGAACCGCCGCGCTCAGGACGAAGTGGAGAGCGGGCTGATCGGCGAGCTGGTCATGGAGCGCCTCAAGCGCCTTGATCACGTCGCCTATGTCCGCTTCGCTTCGGTCTACCGGAATTTCCAGGACATCGACGAGTTCGTCGAGGAGCTGCGCGAGCTGAGCGCGCGCCGCTCGCGCTCGGTGCAGGCCGAGAACCAGGTGGAGCTGCCGCTGTGAACGCCAGGCTCGGGAGCGGGCAGAAGGGGCGGGATGCGGCGGAGATGCCGTTCCTCGATCATCTGGAAGAGCTGCGCACGCGCATCCTCTGGAGCCTGGCCGCGCTGCTCGTCGGCGTCATCATCGGCTTCTGGCTGGTCGTGAAGTTCGATGTGCTGGGCTTCCTGATCGAGCCGGTGCGGCCGTTCCTGGCCGACGGCAAGCTGACCGCGCTGGGTCCGATGGAGCCCTTCCTGATCACGTTGAAGCTGGCGATCATCGTCGGCGCGCTCCTGGCTTCGCCGGTCGTGGCCCAGCAGGCGTGGGCGTTCGTCTCCCCCGCGCTGCTGCCGCACGAGAAGCGGGCGATCATCCCGACGTTCGCGCTCGGCCTCGTCCTGTTCCTGGGCGGCGCGGCCATGGCGTACTACGCCGCGCTCCCGGTCTCCCTCAAGTTCTTCCAGGGCTTCCTGACGGAGAGCCTCCAGTCGATGCTCACTGTCGGCCCGTACATCAGCTTCGTGGTCCGCCTGCTCATCGGGTTCGGCCTCGTCTTCGAGCTGCCGGTCGTGATCCTGCTGCTCACCGCGATCGGCATCGTCGACTCGAAGATGCTGGCCTCCAAGCGCCGGCACGCAATCGTGCTGATGACGATCGTGGCGAGCCTGATCACGCCGGGCGACATCATCCTGCTCACGATCTTCCTGATGGTGCCGCTCATCCTGCTCTACGAGCTGAGCATCTCGCTCGCTCGGCTGGTCGAGCGCCGTCGGGCTGCGCGGTTGGCGCAGGCGGAGGTCGAGTCGGAGCACTGGGCACCGGGCACGATGTGATGCGCGTAGTCGTCGCCTTCACGATGGTGCTGCTCGCGATGGCGGCGCCGCTCACCGCGCAGCAGCCGGGCACCCGGCCGGCGGGCCAGGGTGTGCGCGAGCAGGTGATCGAGAAGCTGCGCGCACTGGACCGTGCGAGCCGGCCCGGCCCTGCGGCGACAGCGGCGGACTCGGTCGCGGGCGTCGGAGCGGATTCGCTGGCGCAGGCGGGAACGGCGACCCCCGATGGCATCGTGGCGGACACGACGCAGGCCGGGGCTGACGACGCCGGGCGAGCGCGCCCGGACACGACGGGGCCGGGCGCACCGATCCGTCCCATCCCCGGTCGGCCGGGCATCGCCGAGGACTCGCTCGCTCGGGTCAGCGCGGACGCACGGGCGCCCGAGGCCGCGAAAGGGGAAGGGGGGGCGAGGCCGGCGGCCGGAGCCACGCCGGATGAGGGCGGCGCGCCGACGGACACGGCCACGGCCGCGGAGCCGGAGGTCCTGCGACTCGAGCCCGGGCAGGCGATTCCCATCATCGTGCACGTCCCGCCGGACTCGCTCGAGGCCGCGCTCCGCAGGATGGAAGGGTACGCGCTCACGGAATACCGTGCCGACGGGAGCGCGCGCTATGCAACGAGCGATGGGAAGCTGGAACTGGTCGGGTCGCCCTCGCTCAAGCGGGAGGGGCAGTCGATCCGATCGGACTCGCTCCTCGTCTACGACGAGCCGCGCGCCATCCTGTGCGGGTACGGCAAGCCGGTGCTCGAAGGGTCGCAGGGCGATCCGGTCGAGAGCGAGCAGGTCTGCTACGACGTCGACCGCCAGCTCGGCGTCGCGATCGGTGCGCGCACCAAGCACAGTCAGGCCGGCTCCACCTGGTTCGTGTACGGCGAGGAACTCTACACGCGGGAGCACTCCCGCCTGTACGGCGCGAACACGTCGTTCACGTCGTGCGACCTGGAGGAGCCGCACTACCACTTCGCGGCGCGGAGCGTGAAGATCGTCCACAACGAGATCCTCGTCGCGCGCGATGTCACGCTCCGGTTCCAGGACGTGCCGGTCTTCTGGCTCCCGTTCCTGGTGCAGAGCATGAAGGACGGGCGCCGGAGCGGCCTGCTCACGCCCCAGTTCGCCATCACCGACATCGTCCGGAACCGCGCGGGCTACGACCGGCGCCTCTCGAACCTCGGGTTCTACTGGTCGATCAACGACTACATGGGCGCACGCGTCGCGTTCGAGTGGTGGAGCGACCACTGGGTGGCGCTGAACAGCGGGCTCCAGTACCGCTGGGACCGGCAGTTCCTGAATGGCGGCGTGAACCTGACGCGGTATTGGGAGGTCGACGGCAGGAAGCGACTCGGGCTCACGACGAACCATTCGTGGCGGCCCGGCGAGCGGACGTCCGTCAACGTCAGCGGGAACTTCCAGGCGGCGGATCTCATCGAGAAGTACTCGTTCGACCCGCAACAGCTCGACCGCTCGATCAACTCGAGTGCATCGATCAACCACCGTTTCGACTGGGGCACGCTCAACATTGGCGCGGATCGGACGCAGTACCTGACGCAGGAGCAGACGAGCACGACGTTCCCGTCGGTGACACTGAACCTGACGCCGATCACGCTCTTCCCGGCGGCCGGCCAGGCGCGCTGGTACAACAATGCGACGTGGAACGGAAACGTCTCGTACAGGTCGCGGTCGATGGAGCGGGACGAAACGCTGAGGGGCGTCTCGAACCGGGACACGCGGGACCGGACGGCGCAGCTCTCGTCGAGCTTCACCCTCGGGAACTTTTCCTGGAGCCAGAACGCGCAGTTCACGGAGAACGTGCGCGGGGCCAAGCCGTGGATCCCGGACCCGAGGAATCCGATCGCGATCGGCGATACGGCGCTCGCGCGGGAAGTCGGCCGGACGGTGACGTGGAACTCAGCGCTCAGCTACTCGCAGCGGCTGATCGGCACGAGCACATTTGCGCCTTCCGTCTCGCTCGGCGGTGAGATCCGTGACTCCGACACGATGGAGCCGGTCGCGGGGCCGACCCGGATTTCGTTCGGCGCGTCGCTGAACACGAACATCTTCGGTTTCTGGCCGGGGTTCGGCCCGTTCAGCCGGCTGCGGCACCGGATCGACCCGAGCATCTCGTACAGCTACTCGCCGGCCCCGGTGCTCACGCCCCGTCAGATCGAGGTGTTCGGCGAGCAGGCGAGCCGCCCGACGAACCGGATCAGCATCGGGTTCAACCAGACGTGGGAAGCGAAGTACGCCGACACGGAGCCGGAGGTGGACGAGGCGGAAGCGGACACGCTGGAGGCGGGCACGCCCGGCGAGCCGCGGCGTCTGCCCCAGGCCCGGAAGATCACGCTCCTCTCGCTCAGCACGAACGCACTGGTGTACGACTTCACCAGGGCGCGCGAGGGGGACTACGGCCTCGAGACCACGCAGCTCAGCCACAACATCCGGTCCGACCTCCTCGAGGGGCTCTCGCTCTCGGTCGGCTACGACCTGTTCGAGATCGAGCGCGGCGCGGATGGCCAGCGGGATCGCCGCAGCTTCTCGCCGAGTCTGCGAAGCGTGCAGACGTCATTCTCGCTGGATAGCAATTCGTGGCTGTTCCGCATGCTCGGGCTGGGGCGCGAGGCGGCAAAGCCCGATACCGTCGCCGCGGATACGGCCGGCGTCGACGAGATGGAGCCCTCCAGCCAGATGGTGGGGCCGTCCTCCGGCCTCGGGTACACGCCCACCGCAATGGATGCGGTAGGGACCTGGCGCGCGGACCTGACCTACTCGCTCTCGCGCACGGCGCAGGGCGACGGCAACCAGCTCCTGCGAGGCACGGTCTCGTTCCAGCCGACGACACACTGGAAGATGCGGTGGCAGACCGGTTACTCGTTCACGGATCACGCGTTCAGCGACCACGTCCTGACGCTGACGCGCGACCTGCACCGGTGGCAGGCGAACTTCAGCTTCATCCAGACGAGGACTGGCAACTTCATGTTCTCGTTCCACGTCAACCTCATCGACAACACCGATCTCGAGCTGAAGTACGACGAGCGCTTCGAGGGCCAGCGGCCGGGGCTGCGCTGAGCGCCGCCGCTCCGCGGTGGCCGGGCGCGTGCTCCGGCTTGTCGGGCCCCGAGGGCGCGCCTATCTTCTCGCCATGAAACAATTCCTGGAAATTCACGGCGACGGGCTTCGCCTGGAGGACATCGAGCGTGTTGCGCGCGGTGACGGTGCAGAGGTGCGGCTGGCCGCCGCGGCGCGAGAGCGGGTCGAGAAGGCGCGCGCCTTCGTCGAGCGGATCGTAGACGAGCGGCGAGTCGTCTACGGGATCACGACGGGGTTCGGCGCGCTCGCCGAGGTGGTGATCCCGCCGGACCGCATCCGCGAGCTTCAGGCGAACCTGATTCGAAGCCACGCGTCCGGCGTGGGCGCGCCGCTCCCTGCGGAGGAGGTGCGTGCGATCACGCTGCTGCGCGCGAACGTCCTGGCGCTCGGCCACTCCGGCGTGCGCCCCGAAGTCATCGAATTGCTCCTCGAGCTGTTGAATCGGGGCGTGCACCCGGTGATCCCGGAACGAGGCAGCGTGGGCGCATCGGGCGACCTCGCGCCCCTCTCCCACCTCGCATTGGTGCTGATGGGCGAGGGCGAGGCGTACTTCGGCGGCGAGAGGCTGCCGGGCGGAGAGGCGCTGCGCCGCGCGGGGCTCGAGCCGATCACGCTGGAGGCGAAGGAGGGGCTCGCCCTCAACAACGGCACGCAGGCCCACACCGGGATCGGCGCGCTCGCGCTGCTGGCCGCCGAACGCGCAGTCGATACTGCGGATGTGGCGGGAGCGATGAGTCTGGAGGGGCTGCGCGGTACGCCCGTCGCCTTCGACGATTTGATCCACCGGGTGAGGCCGCACCCGGGGCAGAGGGCCAGCGCGGCCCGGCTGCGCTGGCTGCTGCGCGACTCGGAGATTCGCGAGTCGCACAGGGAGAACGACCCGCGGGTGCAGGACGCATACTCGCTGCGGTGCATGCCGCAGGTCCACGGCGCGGCGCGGCAGGCGTTCGCCTTCGCGCGGCAGGTCCTCGAGATCGAGTCGAACAGCGCGACGGACAATCCGCTGATCTTCCCGGATGAGGAGCAGGTCCTGAGCGGCGGCAACTTCCACGGCCAGCCGGTCGCCCAGGCGCTGGACGTGATCGCGCTTGCGTGCGCGGACCTGGCGAGCATCAGCGAGCGGCGCATCGCGCGGCTGATCGACCCGGCGCTCTCGGGGCTGCCCGCCTTCCTGACCCGCGAGCCCGGGGTGCACTCGGGGCTGATGATGGCCCAGATCGTGGCCGCGTCGCTGGTCACGGAGCTGAAGCTGCGCGCGCAGCCGGCGAGCGCGGATTCGGTCCCGACGGACGCGAACCAGGAGGACCACGTCTCGATGGGCATGGCCGCCGCGCTGAAGCTGCGCGAATCGGTCCGGCTCCTGGAGACGATGCTCGCGCTCGAGCTGCTGACGGCGGCGCAGGCGCTCGAGTTCCTCAAACCGCTCCGGCCGGGGAAGGGCGTCGAGGAGGCGTACGACCTCGTACGCGAGCACGTGCCGCCGCTCGACGCGGACCGGTCGCTCACGCCGGACATCGAGGCGCTCGAGGCGCTCGTGCGGTCGGGTGTGTTCGCTCGGATCCGGGAGGAGTGAGCCCATGAATGCGACGATCTTCACGGGCGCGGCCCAGGTCATCACCTGCGAATCTACGAATCCGGAGAGCGTGAAGACGGGCGTGGCGGTCGCGGTCGCGAACGGGCGCATCGCCGCGGTCGGCAGCGAGGCCGAGCTGGCGGGGCGCTACCCCGAGGCGCAGCGCGTGGAGTGCGGGGGCGGCGTCGTCACTCCCGGCTTCGTGGATTCACACACGCACGCAGTCTTCGGCCGCTGGCGCGCGGATGAGTACGCGCTCCGCTGCAGGGGCGTGCCGTACATGGAGATCGCGCGGCAGGGCGGCGGGATCAACGCGTCGGTGAACGACCTCCGCGCGCGCTCGGAGGACGAGCTGGTCGAGCTGACCCGCGCGCGGCTGGCCGAGATGCTCCACTTCGGCACGACGACGGCCGAGGTCAAGAGCGGCTACGGCCTGACGACAGAGGACGAGCTGAAGATGCTGCGGGTGGTCCGGCGGCTGAACGAGGAAGGTCCGCTCGATCTGGTCCCGACCTTCATGGGCGCGCACGAGATCCCGCCGGAGTACCGCGGGCACCGTAGCCGCTACGTCGAGCTGGTGGTCGAGGAGATGATCCCCGCGGTCGCCGAGGCCGGGCTCGCCGTCTTCTGTGACGTTTTCATGGAGCCGGGAGTCTTCAACCCGGTCGAGTCGCGGCGCATCCTCGAGGCGGGACTCGCGCACGGGCTCTGGCCGAAGCTGCACGCGGACGAGCTGGAGAATTCGGGGGGCGCGGAGCTCGCCATCGAGCTGAACGCCGCGTCGGCCGACCATCTCGGGCAGGTCAGCGACGCCGCGATCCGCATGTTCCCCCGGAGCGAGACGGTCGCCACGCTGCTCCCCGCGACGCTCTTCTTCCTCGGCAGGAAGGATTACGCGCCGGGGCGGCGACTCCTCGACGCGGGCGCGACGGTCGCGCTGGCCACGGATTTCAACCCCGGCTCGGCGCCCTCGGCCAACATGCCGCTCGTGTTGACGATGGCGTGTTCGCAGATGGGCTTCGATCCGCTCGAGGCGCTGGTCGCGGCGACGGCGGGCGGCGCGCGGGCGCTCAGGCTGGAGGATGGACGCGGAACGCTGCGCCCCGGCGCGCCGGCGGACCTCATCCTCTGGGACGTCGCCGATTACCGGGAGATCCCCTACCACTTCGGGGCGTACCGGATCCGGGGCGTATGGAAGCGTGGCACCCGCGTGGTGTGAGGACACTCGCCTCGCGGAGGTCCAACGCGAAAGAATCTGCAGAGCGCGGCGCCCGTGCGGCGTACGCGCTTGTGAACGTATAGGGACGGATCGATCTTCGAGCGGATGAGCAGCGGCATTCTGGAGGCGGTGCCCAACTTCAGCGAAGGGCGTGATCGGGCTGTGGTCGACGCCATCCTCGACGCGATCCGGAGCGCCGGCGCGGAAATCCTGGACTGGTCGGCCGACGCCGATCACCACCGATCCGTCGTCACCTTCGTCGGCACGCCTGCAGTCGTGGAGCGCGCGGCGCTGGCCGCGGCGCGCGTCGCCTACGAGCGGATCGACCTGCGCCGCCACCAGGGCGTCCACCCCCGGATCGGCGCGCTCGACGTGCTCCCCTTCATCCCCATGGCCGGGCTGAGCATGGCGGATGCGCGGGAGAGCGCGCGCCGGGTCGGCCGTGCGATCGCCGAAGAGCTCGGCGTGCCGGTATATTTCTACGGCGAGGCCTCGGAACCGCCGGGGCGGCGTCTGGCCGACCTTCGCCGTGGCGGCTTCGAGACCCTGGCCGGCGGGTGGCCGGCGGACCGCCGGCCCGACCTGCTGCCCCGAGGCTGGGAGCACCCCGGCGCCCATCCGACGGCCGGTGCGACCTGCGTGGGCGCGCGGCCCGTGCTCCTGGCCTGGAACGTGTTCGTCGACGGGATCACCCACGCCGATGCGGCCCGGATCGCCTCTCGCATCCGGCAGGCCGGCGGCGGGTTCCCGGGACTGCGCGCGCTCGCGCTGGAACTGCCCACCCGTGGTGCGGTGCAGATATCGATGAATCTGGAAGACGCGAGCGTCGTCTCTCCGTTGGAAGTGTTCGAGGCGATCGAGTCGCAGGTCGAGGACCTCGGCGGCCACGTCGTCGAGACCGAGGTCATCGGTATGCTGCCCGACGAGCTCCTGCTCTCCGCCGCGGCGAGCCGTCTCAAGCTTGCCGAGGCCGCGCCGGGCCGGATGCTGACCCGGCGCGTCCTCGAGTATGTAGTGACCCGCGCAAGCGATGAAATCGAGGAGCGATGAAGTCTATCGCCCGGTTGAAGGAGCAGGCCCGCCTCCACGAGCAGAAGGAGGAGTGGGACAAGGCGATCCAGGCCTACGAGCAGGCGCTCCGCCTCTCCCAGGAGGAGGACGGCGAGCCGGAGCTCCAGCTCTTCAACCGGATCGGTGACCTTCACCTGCGGCGCGGCCGGCATATGGAGGCCGTGCGGTGCTACGAGGAGGCGGCGGACAAGTACGCGGACGCGGGCTTCTACAACAACGCCATCGCGCTCTGCAACAAGGCGCTCCGGTACGCGCCGGACCGGGCGGAGCTGTACCGCAAGCTGGGGCGCTACAGCGGCGCGCAGGGCTTCCTCACCGACGCGCGTCGCTATTTCCTCGAGTTCGCCGAGCGTAAGCGGAAGGCCGGGGCGTGGTCCGAGGCGTTCGGCGCACTCGACGAGTTCGCGGACCTGGCCGACGACGCGGAGCTGCGCGAAATGCTGGCGGAGCGCCTGGAGGCCCACGGCGAGGTCACGATGGCCGTGGCGCAGCTCCGGCGCGCCTACGAGCTACGGCTCGCCGCCGGGGAGACGAGTGAGGCGGAGGCGATCGCCAGTCGGATCCGGAAGCTCGACCCGGGCGCCGAGCTGCCGAGTGCGCCCCCGGCGCCCGCCGTCCCCGACGACGCGGAGGCCGACGCCCCCGACGCCTCCGATGGAGGGGCGCTCCCGGGGCTGGAGCTCGAGACGGCCGCGGACTCTGCGGGGATCGAGGCGCTGGATCCGTCGCCGGACCCCGCGCCCGAGCCGCCGCCCCTGGATTACGAAGGCGCGCTCGAATTGCCGACGCTCGATGAGCCCGACGATGCGCCGTCCGCGCCGATGCCGGCACCCGACGAGCCGGACGACGCGACGTCCGATCCCATGCCGACGCTCGTCGAGCCCGAAGATCCGGCGCCCGACCCCCTGCCGTCGCTCGTCGAGCCCGAAATCCCGGCGCCCGATGCCCCGCCGTCGCTCGTCGAGCCCGTAGACCTGGAGCTGGATCCGATGCCGGCGTCCGTCGAGCCAGGCGACGCGATGCTCGATCCGTTGCCGGCGCTCATCGAGCTCGACGAGGATGCGGCCGACCCGCTCTCCGGTCTGGAGGATGGAGGGGAAGAGCTCGATGAGCCGCTCCCCGTGCTCGAAGGCCTCGGCGGCGAGCTGGTCGATGACCCTGCCGAGGATGAGGCGTCGGCTGCGCTCGAGCGCGCGCGGTCGGCCGCCCTGTCGGGCGCGGCGGCGCAGGCGCTCGGGGAGCTCGAGGCGATACGCGAAAGGCTGTCCGAGGCCGGGGTGCTGGAAGGTGCGCTCGACGTCGTCGACACACTGGTCGAGCGCGCGGCCGATCACCTGCCCGCGCACCAGCTCCGCGCCGAGCTGGCTGCGCGCACGGGCGACCGCGAACGCATCGTCGCGGCGCTGCTCGGGCTTGCGGACTGCCTGGATCGCGGGGGCGCTCGCTCCAAGGCCGAGGCGGTCTTCGAGCAGATCCTGGAACTGGATCCCACGAACGAGCGTGCACGAGCTGCGCTCTCGCGCAAGTCGAGTGATGAGGCGTACGTCGACCTCGGCACCTTCATCACCGACGACCTGCTGGACGGGGCGAGCGGAGCCGGCACCGACGAGGACGCGGATTTCACGGAGCTGCTCTCGCGTTTCGAGGCGAAGGTGGCCGGTCCGGCCCCGGAGGGCGACCCCACCAGCCACTACGACCTCGGCCTCGCCTTCAAGGAAATGGGGCTGATCGAAGAGGCGATCCGCGAGTTCCAGCGGGCGCTGGACCTGGGGGCGGAACAGCTCAAGGTCTACGAGGAGCTGGGGCAGTGCTTCATCCACAAGGAGGAGTACGCGCTCGCGGCGAAGATCCTCGAGCGCGCCTTGAAGGTGCCTCGCTCTGACGACCGCGAGCTGCTCGGCGTCTATTACCACCTGGGTTGCTGTCACGAGGCGCTCGGATCGCGCGCTGAGGCGCGGGCCGCCTTCGAGCGGGTCGTCGAGTTGGGCGGCATTTTCCGCGACGTCGCCGAGCGGCTCGCTCGTCTTTGACAAGGTGGGGCGTTGCGCGTACCTTTTTGCGCGACCAGACCACCACAACGGCTTGTTAGGAGGGCGATGCTCCGCACGGCGCCGCCGAATCTGGCGCAGATCCAGGAACCCGTTCTCGCCCGGCTCGACCAGATCACGGAAGAGCTGAGGCGGATCGTCCTGTCGGATTTCCCGGCCATTGCGGAGATCAACGACTACCTCCTGCTGGCGCGCGGGAAACTGTTCCGGCCGACGCTGCTGCTGCTGTCGAACGAGATCGGCGGGTCGCCGAGCCCGGACGCGGTGTCGATCGCGGCGGCCGTCGAACTGGTCCACCTGGCGACGCTCGTGCACGACGACGCCGTGGACCACTCGGTCCTGCGGCGCGGGATGCCGACGGTCAACGCGCTCTGGAACCATCAGAGCGCGATCATCATGGGCGACTATCTCTACAGCCGCTCGGTCAGTGAGCTGACGCGCTTCGGCCGGATCGAGCTGATCGGTGTGCTCGCCCGAGCGGCCAACGAGATGAGCGTCGGCGAGATGCGCCAGCTCGTCTCGTGCGACGCGCTCCAGTTCACGGAGCCGGAGTACTACCGGCTCATCGCTTGCAAGACGGCGTCGTTGATGTCCGCTGCGTGCGAGATGGGCGCGCTCGTCGGGGTCGATCGGTACCGGGAGCCGCTCGCGCGCTTCGGGCACAACCTGGGGATGGCGTTCCAGATCGTCGACGACCTGCTCGACTATACGGAGACCGAAGCGGTCACGGGCAAGCCTTCGGGTCACGATCTGCGGGAGCACAAGGTGACACTGCCGCTCATTGCGGCGATGGAGGAGATGGGCGCTGCGGCGCGGCGTGAGGTCGAGGACTTTTTTGCCGATCCGGAGCCGACGGACGAGGGGATCGCCCGCGTCGTCGACCTGGTCCGCGAGCACGGTGGCCTGACGTATGCGCGGGAACGGGCGCTGGAGTACGGGAGCCGTGCCGAGGAGGCCCTGGCGCCGCTTCCGGCGGGCGAAGCGACGGACGCACTCCGCGACGCCGTCGCATACGTGATCGATCGACGGCAGTGACCCTATGGAACCTCAAATTTCCGTGGCTGTACGATGATCGGCTCGCGGCGTAGCTGGGGGCGACTGCTCCTGGGGATCGTGGTCGGCCTGTTCCTGGGCGCGCTCTTCACCAGGCTCGTGGTCCTTTTCATGCCCGAGAGCGCGACCCGCGGCTTCCTGACGACCTCGATTTCCGCGTCGTTGGGACCGCTCGCCATCGACCTGCTGGCCGTGGCGTTCGTGATCGGCCCGCTGACGATCAACCTCAACGTGCTCAGTCTCGTGGGCATCCTGCTGGTGGCGTTCGTCGTGCGGTCCTGGCTATAGAATTCAACGCGGAGACGGAGTCATGCCATTCGGCAGCCTGGGGATCTGGGAGGTCCTCCTCATCCTTCTGGTCGTCCTGATCGTGTTCGGCCCACGACGCTTGCCGGAGCTGGGCGGTGCGCTCGGCAAGGGGATCCGTGAGTTCCGGCGCTCGGTCACCGACATTCGCTCGGAGATCGCACAGGCGGGCACGGAGAAGAAGGAGCTGAACCCTCCCGCCGCGGCCTCGACGGATGCGGCCACGACCAAGGAGGCCGAGCCGGCTACGCCCAAGGAGAGCTGAGCGCAGGACGGATTCGGGAGCGCGAATGAAGAAAGCCCGATGCCACCTGGCATCGGGCTTTCTTCATTGCGACCGTCGCCGTCCCGGGGCCGACCGCGGGCTCATGGCGCGAGGCCCCGGGCGGCTACGTCGTGTTTACGCCTCCGTGCGCGGGGCGCGCAGGACCTGCTCGCGGAAGTCGATGATCTTCGCCCGGTCCTTCAGGGCCGCGAGGAAGCGGCCCCAGCGCTCCTGCTCGAGCCCGGCCGCGACCTGGGCCCGGAGCAGATCCTTCTGCTCCTCGAACTCCTCGCGGTCGGCGGGCGTCTTCTCGACGGTCTGGATGATGAAGAGCGTGCCGTCGACTTCGACCAGGCCGCTGGTCTTGCCCTCCTCGAGGCCGAAGGCGGTGCCGATCGCGGCGTTCGCCTGACCGAGCCCGGGCACGAACTCCGCCCGGGTGAAGGGGCCGGCCTCGCGGACCTCCAGGCCGCGCGCCTGGGCGACCTCTTCGAGAGACGAGCCACGGAGCTGGTCGACGATCTCGCGCCCGACCTGGCGCGCCCGCTCGAGCAGCTTCTCCGTCTCCAGGCGGGTGCGGATCCCCATCGCCACCTCTTCGAAGGGGTACATCCCCGCCGGCATCTGCTCGATCAACTCGAACATGTAGAAGGCGTCCCGCGTCTCGAAGACCGGGCTCACGTCGCCCGGCTGGGCCTCGTTGAACGCCCAGTCGGCGCCGTCGTCGACACGGCCGAGCCCCGCGACGATCGGGATGTCCGCGTTGAAGGTGGCGGTGCGGGTGGAGAGGCCGAACTGCTGGGCCGCCTCCTCGACCGACATGATCTCGCCGAGCGCTTCGAGCGAGTCCGCCTGCTCGAGGAGCGCGTACTCGCTATCCTCGCTGCGCTCGATCGGGATCAGGATGTGCCGCGCGTTCGCCTCATCGCCACGACGGCTGAGCACCTGGATCAGGTGGAAGCCGAAGGGCGTCAGGACCGGCTCGCTGACGCGGCGGATCGGGAGCGACCAGACGGCCTGCTCGAAGGCGGGCGTCATGACGCCGCGGCCGAAGGTTCCGAGATCACCGCCCGCGGCGGCCGAGCCGGGGTCCGCCGACTCGCGGCGGGCGACTTCGGCGAAGTCCGCGCCGCCGACGATCTCGCGCCTCAGCTCGAGCGCACGCTCGCGCGCCGCGGCCGTGTCCGCAGCCGTGGGCGCCTTGTCCAGCACGACGAGCCGGACCTGCGCACGAGCCGGCCGCTCGAATTCGCTCTGATGACGACGGTAGAAGGCACGGACCTCGTCGTCCGTCACCGTGACCGCGCCCGCCGGCACGATCGTGGCCGGATCGAGGGCCAGGTAGCGGACGCGTACGCGCTCGTTCTGGTCCCGCCAGATCCCCCACAGCTCCGCGTCCGTCGTGTAGCCGCCGGCAACGACCTGGCGGTACAGCTTGTTGCGCGGGATCATCTGCCGGTAGTACGCCTCGAGCTGGAGGAGCAGCGTCGGGTCGCCGGAGGACGCCAGGAACTGCTCGTACTTCGCCGGATCGAACTGGCCGTCCGTCTGGAAGAGCGGGCTGGTGAAGAACTCCGGCGGCGGCGCGAAGCGCGCGGCCTGCCGGACCTCCGCGTCCGTCGCCTCGAGACGACGACGCTTGACCTCCTGCGCCAGCAGCCGATCGAGCACGACCTGCTCCCACGCCGCGTCCTCGATCTCGCGCGTCTGGGCCGTGGTCATCGGGCCATCCATGAACTGGCTTTGCTGCTCGTAGAGCGCGTTGTAGACCCGGATGAACTCCTCGTAGGTGACGGACTCGCCGTTGACACGGCCGATCTCTCCGCCGCTCGCCTGGGCGCTGCTGCGCCCGCTGAGATCCATCCCCCACTCGAAGACCATGAGCCCCACGAAGGCGAGCGCCGTGATCAGCATGACCACCTTCGTGTTCTCACGCATTGTGCGCATCATAGGCCGGCTGCTCCCACCACCTTGCGGCGATTGAATCAGGGATTGCACCAAAGCTTGAAATTTAACCGTGCGCGGTGGTAGTTTCAACCCGAAACCGGTACCGAGGTTCCCGGCGGGCGGGCCCGTGCGTTGACACGCGTCCGCGCTCGTTTCTATCTTCACCACCTCGCCGAGACACTTGCCGCGCAATCTCCTCGGAGTCTGAAGGCATGGCGGATCCCCATCGCGCAGAGATCGCGAAACTGGAAGCGCTGTACGCAGCGAATCCAGATGGACGCATCTTCACGCATCTCGCGGAAGCGTACCGGAAGGCGGGCGATCTCGAGAGGGCGCGGCAGACGGTGGAGGAAGGGCTCTCGCGGCATTCGGATTACCCGAGCGCGCACGTGGTCCGCGGGCGGGTCCTGTGGGACCTGGGCGAGGTGGAGGCGGCGGAGCATGCGTTCCGGCGAGTGCTGGAGCTGGACGCGGAGAACCGGGTCGCGCTGCGTGGGCTCGGCGACCTCGCGCGCGAGGCCGGCCGCCCGGCGGAGGCGCTCGAGCATTACCGTGCGCTGCTCCTCCTGGACCCGGGCGATTCCGAGGTGCAGGAGCTGGCCCGCACGGTCGAAGAGCAGGTCGGCGCAATCGGCGGGATGTTCGGCGAGGATCAGGGTCCGGCGCCGCTCCAGGTCGAACCGACCGTCACCGATGCCCCCGAGCCGGCAGCCGGCCCCGAGGGGATGGGCGGGCTGGAGGGATTGGAGCCCACGACGATGCCCGGTGCGGACGACGCACCGGCCGGGCTCGACATCGACCCGGCCGAGCTCGGGGTGGAGCCGGTGGGCGGGGCGGACGCAAATACGGCCGACCTGGCGATGGATGTGACAGACCTGCCGATGGACGTGACAGGCCACGAGGTGGACACGACAGGTCTCGATCTGGACACAACGGGCCTGGAGTTGGACACGACAGGCCTCGAACTGGACACGGCAGGCCTGGAGTTGGATACGACGGGCCTGGAGCTGGACACGGCCGGGTCGGAGCTGGACGGGGGCGGACTCGAACTGGAAGTGGAAGGACTGGAAACGGACGCGGTGGACTTCGGCTCCGGCGCGGAAGGAATCGACCTCGACACCGGAATCGGATCGGATCTCGAGGTGGCGCAGATCGATCCGGGTGCGATCGAGCTGGATAGCGTCCTCGGGTCGGATGACGGGGACGGCGGCGAGATCGATCTCGATCGGCCGGTCGTGACGGAGACGATGGCAGATCTGTACGCGCGCCAGGGACTCCACGAGCGAGCGGCGGACGTATACCGCGAGCTGCTCCGGGGGCGTCCGGGCGACGCCCGCCTGGAGGCGAAGCTCCGGGAAGCCGAGATGCAGGCGGCGGGCGGCGTCGACGTCCCCGGAGACGACATCGTCGAAAGCGACGCGCCTTTCGTGCCCCTGGGCGGCGGTGAGGCAGACGGCGCCAGTCCCGATGAGACGAGTGCGCCGGAGGCCGCCGGGGACGACGTTCCGGTCGGTGGGCTGGATACGGCCTGGCTCCCGGCGGACGAGGCGGACGCGCCCACTCCGATCGAGGACCTGGCCGACGCAGTGATCGAGCTGCCCGAGATCGCGGCCGGGGATCCGGAGCCGTGGGCTGGCGATGCCGAGCCGCTGGCCGGCGATACCGAGCCGTTGGCCGGCGA
>CAYPGK010000007.1:31811-40020 GCA_964410055.1 uncultured Gemmatimonadaceae bacterium
CGCGCCCGCGATGGAGGTCGATGCGGGGATCGAGCTGGAGCCGGTCCTCGAGGCGGTGCCGGGTGCGAGTGACATCGGCGGCGGTTCGGGCGTCGATGGTGAGGCGCCGGTCGCCGGCGAGCTGAGTGAGGCGGGTGGCTGGTCGGGCGAGGCCGGGGTCATGGGGCCGACGATCGGGGAGTACCTGAGAGCGCTCCTCGTCTTCCGACGCCCGGCGGAAGCGGGACCCGGCCCGGAGACGGGCGGGGTGGAGCCCCGGTCCGGCGCCGCGCCGGCGGCGGATTCGGACACGCTCGTCCTCGATGAGAGTGCGATCGTCGAGGAGACGCCGTACGAGCCCGACGAGTACGACCGGCTCTTCGACACGGCGGGGTCCGGGTCGGGTGGGGCGGCGGATGAGCCGGCCGCGCCGGCGCCGGCGTGGGACGCCGGGCAGCCGGACGGCGCGACGTCGAAGGGGTCGACGGGCGGCGGTGACGGCGCCGGCGACGACGATGACGAAGACCTGGAGATGTTCCGGGCGTGGCTTCAGAATCTGAAGCGTTGAGGGTCGGCGTACTGCACGGCCCCAACCTGAATCTCCTGGGTCGGCGCGAGCCGGAGGTCTACGGCCGCGTCACGCTCGAGGAGATCGACCGGCGTCTCGTGGCGCTGGGTTCGGAGTTGGGCGTCGAGGTGGAATGCCACCAGGCGAACGGGGAGGGCGAGCTGGTCGACCGGGTCCAGGAGCTCGGCGACCGGGTCGCCGGTTTTGTGGTCAACGCGGGGGCCTACACGCACACGAGCATCGCGCTGCTGGACGCACTGGTGGGCGTCGGGCTTCCATTCGTCGAGGTACATCTCTCGAACGTCCACGCGCGTGAGGCGTTCCGCCACCGGTCGGTCCTGGCGCACCGCGCAGTCGGCGTGGTGTGCGGGTTCGGCGCGGAGAGCTATCTCCTGGGGCTGCGCGGTCTGGTCGCGCGGCTGGGGGAGCGCGGCTGAGGTTCGGGAATCGAGGGAGGGAGCGAAATGGCATCTACGGGTGGAAAGCGATCGGGCCGGAGCGGTGGGAACGCCGCGAAGACGTCCGGGGGGAGCCGCAACGGTCCCGGCGCCGAAGTGTCGGGGCGCGCGCTCATCGATCTCGAGTTCGTCCGGGGCCTGATCGCCGCCGTGGATGAGAGCGGGATCGATTCTCTGGAGATCTATCGGGCGGGTACGCGGATCCGGATCGCGAAGACGCCGGCCGCTCAGGCGGCTCCGGTGATGGCGGTCGCGCCGCAGGTCCCGGCGGTGAGCGGGCCGCCGGCCCCAGCGGCGCCTGCGCCGGCGGCCGCGCCCTCGGCGGCGGAAGCCGCGCCGGAGGAGGCGCCGGCCGAGGCGCCGTCGAATCTGATCGAGGTGAAGTCCCCGATGGTCGGGACGTTCTACCGCGCGCCGGCGCCCGAAGCGCCGCCGTACGTCGAGGTCGGGAGCCGGGTCACCAAGGGTCAGA
Organism: uncultured Gemmatimonadaceae bacterium; assembly: GCA_964410055.1. GTDB lineage: Bacteria > Gemmatimonadota > Gemmatimonadetes > Longimicrobiales > RSA9 > CALBZE01. The sequence continues at coordinate 33,289 of CAYPGK010000007.1, forward strand.
CGCTGTGCATCCTGGAGGCGATGAAGCTCATGAACGAGCTGGAGTCGGAGGTCGACGGGATCGTGCGCGAGATCCTGGTGGCGAACGCGGAGCCGGTCGAGTACGGCCAGCCGCTGTTCCGCATCGAGCCGACCGGTGCGTAAGGCGGACGGCGGAGATCCATGTTTCGGAAAGTACTGATTGCAAATCGCGGCGAGATCGCGCTGCGGATCATCCGCGCGTGTCGTGAGCTGGGCATCCGGACCGTCGCGGTCTACAGCGAGGCGGACCGGGAGAGCCTGCACGTGCGGTTCGCGGACGAGGACGTCTGCATCGGACCGGCGCCGGCACGCGACAGCTACCTGAACATCCCGCGGATCATCGCGGCGGCCGAGATCACGGGCGCGGACGCGATCCATCCGGGCTACGGCTTCCTGGCGGAGAACGCCGAGTTCGCGGAGATCTGCGAGCACTCGAACATCGTCTTCATCGGCCCGACGGCGGACCAGATCCGCCTGATGGGCGACAAGGCGATGGCCCGTCGGACGATGGCGGAGCAGGGCGTGCCGACGGTGCCGGGCAGCGACGGCGCGATCGCGGACGTGGACGAGGCGGCGAAGATCGCCGAGGAGATCGGCTTCCCTGTGCTGATCAAGGCGGCGGCGGGCGGAGGCGGGAAGGGGATGCGCGTGGCGCCCGACCGGGCGACGTTCGGCAAGCAGTTCCTGAACGCGCAGCGCGAGGCCGAGGCGGCATTCGGCGATCCGTCGGTCTACCTGGAGAAGTACCTGGTCCGGCCGCGGCACATCGAGTTCCAGCTCCTGGGCGACGCGTACGGGCGCATCATCCATCTGGGCGAGCGGGAGTGCTCGATCCAGCGCCGTCACCAGAAGCTGATCGAGGAAGCGCCCTCGCCGGTGATGACGCCCGAGCTGCGCGAGCGGATGGGCGAGGCGGCGGTGCGGGGCGCGCGGGCGATCGGCTACAAGTCGGCGGGGACGATCGAGTTCCTGGTCGACGAGGACGGCAGTTTCTACTTCATGGAGATGAACACCCGGATCCAGGTCGAGCATCCGGTCACGGAGCTCGTGACAGGGGTGGACCTGCTCAAGGAGCAGATCCGGGTGGCTGCGGGCGAGCCGCTGTCGGTGCCGGAGGGCCCGATCGAGCTGCGCGGGCACGCGATCGAGTGCCGGATCAACGCGGAGGACCCGTCGCGGAACTTCGCGCCGAGCCCCGGCAAGATCGAGATTTTCCACCCGCCCGGCGGCCCGGGGGTCCGGCTCGACACGCACGTCTACGCGGGCTACCACGTCCCGGCGCACTACGATTCGCTCCTGGCCAAGCTGCTGGTGCACGCGAACACGAGGCAGGAAGCGATCACGCGGATGAAGCTGGCGCTCGAGTCGTTCATCATCGAGGGCGTCCACACCACGATTCCGTTCCTGATCGAGCTGCTGGAGGATCCGGATTTCGTGGCGGGTAACATCGACACGAAGTTCCTCGACCGGAGGATGGCGGAGCGGGCTGCGGTCGCATCGTGAAGGTAGAAGTAGTGTTCACGCCGGCGGAGCTGGCCGGCGTCGACCTGGGCGACCGGGTCGTGGTGGTGCTCGATGTACTGCGGGCGACGAGCACGATCGTCGAGGCGCTGGCGAACGGTGCGAAGGCGGTCACGCCCGTCTCGGCGATCGACGACGCGGTGCGGGTGGCGCAGGGCGTGGGCCGTGAGCAGGTGCTCCTTGCCGGCGAGCGGCGGTCGCTCAAGATCGAGGGGTTCGACCTGGGCAACTCGCCGCTGGAATTCACGCCTGAGCGGGTGGCGGGGAAGCTGGTCGTGCTCACGACGACGAACGGCACCGTCGCGGTGCTGGCGAGTGAGTCGGCGCGGCGCGTCCTGATCGGTTCTTACCTGAACCTGGACGCCGTCGCGAAGGAGCTGGTCCGTGACGGCGGTCCGGCGATGATCGTCTGCTCGGGGCGGGAGCGTCGCTTCGCACTGGAGGACGCGCTCTGCGCCGGCGCACTGGTCCGGCGGACTGCCGGGCGGGCGGGCGAGCCGCTCGAGATGAACGACGCCGCGCACGCGGCGGTCGAGCTGCTCGGGGTGTACGGCGGCGACGTCGCCGGGACGTTCGCGGCGACGGCGGCCGGCCGGCAACTCATCGATGCCGGGCTGGAGGCGGACCTGGAGTACTGCACCCGCGTCGACGTGCACGCAGTCGTCCCCGAGCTCCGCGACCGACAGATCACACTGTAGCGGGGTCGCCGACATGTCCGAGAAGCAAAAGCGGGAGCTGCTGGGACTGGCGCTCCTGGCGCTTGCGATCATCCTCGCCTTGAGTCTGGTGCCGCCCGCCGCGCTCGGCGCGGTCCGCGAGCGGCCCTTCCCCTCCGAAAACATCATGGGCCCGGTCGGCGCGTTCATCGCGCGCTACGGCTACAGGCTGTTCGGTGCAGGGGCGCCGCTCCTGCCGCTCTTCCCGCTGATCGGCGGGGTGGCGAGCTTCGGCTGGGTGGAGCGCGCGAAGGCGCTGCGCGTCTCGGCGCTGTTGCTCGGGGTGGTCGTGCTCCTGCCAACGGCCGCCGCGGTGCTCACGCCGACGGCGGGGCCGGCGCTCGTCCCCGATCGGGCGGCGGGCTGGCTCGGGCAGGTGCTGGGGCTTCCGCTGGTCGCGCTGCTCGGCGTGATCGGCGCGGGGCTCGTCGTCTTCTTCGTGGCGTTCGCGCTGCCGATCGCGACGGTCGGGTGGAACCCGGCGCGCGCGCTCGCCCAGGGGGCGCGGCGTGCGGTCGCGAAGGTGCGCGAGCGCCGGGCGGCGGCGAGGGCGGCCGCGGAGGCGGAGGATGAGGAACTGCCGTCGCTCCTGCCTCTGGAGCCCGAGGAGGAGCCGGAACCGGAGCCGGTCGTGGAGGAGGCGCCGCCGAAGCGGGGTCTGCGCGCGCGGTTCTCGCGGCGCAAGGAGCCGGAGCCCGAGCCCGTGCTGGAGGATCCGGGCGATCCGGACTCGCCCGACACGCCGCCGCTGCCGCTGCTCTCCGAGCAGCCGGCGCGGGACCTCTCGCTCAGCGAGAAGCAGCTCGATCGGCTGGGCACGGTGATGCTCGACACACTGAAGACGTTCAAGGTCGAAGGCGAGGTCGTCGGGCGGACGACGGGGCCGGTGGTCACGCAGTTCGAGTTCGTGCCGGCGCCGGGGATCAAGGTGAATCGCGTCGCCGCGCTGGACGCGGACCTGGCGCTGGCGCTCAAGGCTCCGAGCGTGCGGATCGTGGCGCCGATCCCGGGGAAGGGCGCGGTCGGCGTCGAGGTGCCGAACCCGGTGCCGGAGGTCGTCTACCTGCGGGAGATCCTCGAGTCGCCGGCGTTCCAGCGTGCGCGGGGCCCGCTCCCGCTCGCGCTGGGGAAGGACCTGACGGGCAAGCCGTACGTGGCGGACCTGGCGCGGATGCCGCACCTGCTGATCGCGGGCGCGACGGGCTCGGGGAAGTCGGTCTGCATCAACACGATCATCACGAGCCTGATCTACAAGCACTCGCCGCAGACGCTCCGGCTGCTCATGATCGACCCGAAGATGGTCGAGCTGAGCATGTACGGCGACCTGCCGCACCTGAGGCACCCGGTCGTCACCGACCCGAGCGATGCGGCCGTCGTGCTCAAGTGGGCGGTGCTGGAGATGGAGCGGCGCTACGCGCTCCTCTCGGAGAACGGCGTGCGCTCACTGCCGGAGTTCAACCGCCGGGTGAACGAGGGGAAGCCGCTGCGGCTCCCGAACCCGGACGGCGAGGAGGGCGACCCGGACCGGTGGATTTACAGGGACGGGCCGCTGCCGTACATCGTCGTCGTGGTCGACGAGCTGGCGGACCTGATGATGGCGGTGCAGGCGGAGATCGAGCGGCCGCTCGCGCAGCTCGCGCAGAAGGCGCGCGCGATCGGGATCCACCTGATCGTGGCGACGCAGCGGCCGAGCGTGAACGTGATCACGGGGCTGATCAAGGCGAACTTCCCGTGCCGCATCGCGTTCCGTGTGAGCTCGAAGGTCGACTCGCGGACGATCCTCGACCAGAACGGCGCAGACGCGCTCCTCGGCAACGGCGACATGCTGTTCCTGCCGCCGGGCACGTCGGATCCGGTCCGCGTCCAGGGCGCGTTCCTGGCGACGGAGGACACCGAGCGGCTCATGCAGTGGTACCGCGAGCGCGCGCAGGAGCGGCCGGAGCTGGAGGAGGACATCCTCGAGGTCGTCCGCGCGCACGAGGCCGAGGCGGCCGAGGACGCTTTCGACGCCTACGACGAGGAGCGGGACGCGCTCTTCCGCCAGGCGGCCGAGGTGTGCATCCAGTTCCAGCAGGGGTCGACGTCGCTGCTCCAGCGCAGGCTCAGGATCGGGTACGGCAGGGCGGCGCGGATCATCGACCAGCTCCATAACGCGGGGGTGCTCGGGCCGCCGGATGGGTCGAAGCCGAGGGAGGTCCTGGTGGGGTTGGAGGCATTGGAGCAGATTTGCGGGGAGGGGTGAGGGGGTGACTGCGGCGGCGTAGGGCGCGCCTTTGTCGCGGGGCGGCGAGTAGGGCGCGCCTTCGGCGCGCGGGAGCAGCGGCCGTTGGCCGCTGCGGGAGAGTCCGAGCGGCTGCGCCGCCGGCGGGTGGTGGTGGCCTGGCGGTGGTTGAGGGGGCGGTTGGGCGTCATCTGATCGGAACGTGGGTTTCGGGGGCCGTGTACGAGGACGGAACCGGAACCTTTTCTTTTTTGATGAATCATGCGGCGGATCCTGGTCGGAGCGGTCACGGTGATCTTCGGGGGCGCGGTTGCGCTCGGGGTGAGGAACGCGGTGGTGGATGGGGCCGGGAGTGAAGCGTCGGGGGTGGTGGAGGAGGCGGGGGTGGCGCCGGAGGGCGCGGGGGCGCATGGCTCGGTCGATACATCTGCGGGCGCCCCGGCGGCCGCGGGTGCATTGGGGGACACGGACGCCCCGGCGGGGCGGGGCGTGGGCGGGGGTGAGGCGGATTCGGCGGCCGCGACCGGGGCCGAGGGCGAGGAGGTCGTGGTGCCGGCGGCCAGGGAGGTGATGGGTGGGGAGGTGGGCCCGGTGTCGGAGCGCGGGAGTGCGATGGCGGAGCAGGAGCCGGATGCCAGGGCGGTGTTGCTCCGGGCGTCGGAGGCGTATGAGGCGGTCCGGTCGCTGAGGGCGGAGTTCGTGCAGACGGCGGAGAACCCGCTCCTGCGGAACCGGGTGACGAGCCGGGGCACGCTGGTGCAGCGGCGGCCGGACCGGTTCCTGATGAAGTTCAGTGAGCCGGCGGGCGACGTGATCGTAAGCGACGGTACGTGGATCTGGATCTACTACCCGAGCGTCGACGAGAAGCAGGTGATCCGGACGCCGGTGGGGGCGGGGGGTGTAGGTGGGGCGGACCTGCAGGCGCAGTTCCTGGGCGACCCGCTGACGCGTTTCACGCCGACGCTCGAGGGGACGGAGTCCGTGGGCGGGCGACGGGCGTACGTGCTCCTGCTCACGCCGCGGGTCGACACGGGGTTCCGGTCTCTCAAGGTATGGGTCGATGCGCAGGACCATCTGGTTCGCCGCTTCGAGCTCGTCGAATCGAACGGGGTCAAGCGGTTCTTCGAGCTGGAAGGGCTGGAGGTCGGCGGGGCGGCTCCGGACTCCCTCTTCCGATTCTCGCCGCCCGAAGGGGCGCGCATCGTCGAAAGGGGCTGAAGGAGAGCGGGCCCGGGGCGTTGGTCCCGGGCCTTCGTCGTTGTGTTGGCTCCGCCCGCGGCGTGGCATCGTCGCGATTCGTTCGACCCGTGGCGTTGGCTCCGCCGCGGTGCGCCGGCACGATCACGTTGCGTTGAACCCACCTCGCGGGCCCGGTATATTGCGGCGGCCTGAGGTTTCCACGAGTGGCGCGACACGAATGGATCGGATCGACAAGAGGGTTCGTCGAGAACTGCCCGTGCTCCCGAGCCGACCCGCACCGGCGGCCGCGGCCGGTGTGGCGGGGCTGCGTGTCGGGCTGATCACGCTCGGCTGTGACAAGAACACGGTCGACAGCGAGCGGATCCTCGGCGGGCTGGTCGGCGCCGGTGCTCGGGTCGCGGACGATGCGGACGGGGCGGACGTCGTCATCGTCAACACGTGCGGCTTCATCGAGATGGCCAAGGAGGAGTCGATCGAGGCGATCCTCCAGGCCGTTCGCATGAAGGAGGAGGGTCGGACGCGGGCGGTGGTCGCCATGGGGTGCCTGGTCCAGCGCTACAAGGACGAACTCGTGGCGGAGATCCCGGAGGTCGACCTGTTCCTCGGCCTGACCGAGGCGGATCGCCTGATCCCGGAGCTGCGCGATCGCGGGCTGCTGGAGGCGCCGCCGCCCGATTTCGTGCCGACGATGGAGCGGCCGCTCAGGATCCTCACGACGGCGACGCCCCATACGTCGTTCCTGAAGATCAGCGAGGGGTGCGACCACGGCTGTGCGTTCTGCGCGATCCCGCTCATGCGCGGCAAGCACCGGTCGACGCCGATCGAGGTGCTGGTCCGCGAGGCGCGCGACCTCGAGGCCGCCGGCGTGGTCGAGCTGAACATCGTCAGCCAGGACACGACGTGGTACGGGCGGGACTGGGTGCGGAACGGGGCGGCGCCCGGGGACGCGCACGGTTACTTCGTGGGGCGGCCGTTCGTCGGTGTGGGGGAGGGGCGGTCTCCGGACACGGGGCTTGTGGGGCAGGGCGCCGGCGCACCGCCGGCCGGCAGCGGG
>CAYPGK010000007.1:40120-42381 GCA_964410055.1 uncultured Gemmatimonadaceae bacterium
TCCGGACACGGGGCTTGTGGGGCAGGGCGCCGGCGCACCGCCGGCCGGCAGCGGGGCGCGCCCGTCTGCGCCGGCCGGCAGCGGGACGCACGCGTCGGCGCCGGCCGGGGTCTCCCGCTACGGCGCGCTGCCGGCGCTGCTCCGCGCGCTCCTCGACGAGACCGACATCCCGTGGTTCCGGCTGTTCTACATGTACCCGTCGGGGATACGGCCGGAGCTGGTCGAGTTGATGGCGGGGGAGCGGCGGATCCTGCCGTACCTCGACATGCCGATCCAGCACGGCTCGGACACGGTGCTGGAGCGGATGCGCAGGCCCGAGCGGCGAGCGACGATCCGGGAGCGGGTGCGCTGGCTCCGGGACGCGATCCCGGGCGTGGTGCTCCGGACCACGGTGATCGTGGGGTTCCCGGGGGAGACGGAGGAAGAGTTCGAAGAGCTCCTGGATCTCCTCGAAGAGATCCGCTTCGACCGGGTCGGCGCGTTCGCGTACTCGGTCGAGGAGGGGACGCTCGCCGCGAAAATGGCAGAGCAGGTCCCCCGGGAGGTCCGTCGCGAGCGGCTGGAGCGGCTCTTCGACGTGCAGCGGGCGATCACGCTGGAGAAGAACGAGGCGTGGATCGGCCGCGAGGTCGATGTGCTGGTCGATCGCGCGGCGGACGAGGATGGCCCGGCGCTCGGCCGGACGGCCGGACAGGCGTACGACGTGGACGGCGTGGTGCACCTGTACGGCGGCGACGGCCTCGAGCCGGGTCGGTTCGTACGCGTCCGGATCACGGACGCGGAAGAGGATGATCTAGTGGGAGAATTCATTGGCGATGTCTGAGGCAGCGGTCGGAACGGAGAGCGCCCGCCTGTACGAACGGGCGAAGGCGCTGATCCCGGGAGGCGTGAACTCGCCGGTGCGGGCGTTCCGCGCGGTGGGCGGCGAGCCGTTCTTCGTGGAGCGGGGCGCGGGGGCGCGCCTCGTCGACGTGGACGGCCGCGAATACATCGACTACGTCATGAGCTGGGGCGCGCTCATGCTGGGGCATGCACACCCGGCGATCACGGAGGCGCTCGGAGCTGCGATGGCGCGGGGCACGAGCTACGGCGCCCCGTGCGCCGCCGAGGTCGAGCTGGCCGCGCGCGTCGTCGAGACGGTGCCGTCGGTCGAGATGGTGCGCTTCGTCAACAGCGGGACGGAGGCGACGATGGCGGCGCTCCGACTCGCGCGCGGCGCGACGGGGCGCGACGTCGTCGTCAAGTTCTCGGGGTGCTACCACGGCCACCACGACAGCTTCCTGGTGCAGGCGGGGAGCGGCGTGGCGACGCTGGGCCTGCCGAACTCGCCCGGCGTGCCGGCACGGCTCGCGGAGCTGACGCTGACCGCACCGTTCAACGATCTGGCCGCGGTGGAAGCGCTCTTCCAGGAGCACGGCGAGAGGATCGCCTGCGTGATCCTGGAGCCGGTCGTGGGGAACGCGGGGCTGATCGAGCCGGCGGATGGCTTCCTGGAAGGGCTCCGGCGCATTACCCGGGAGCACGGCGCGCTCCTGATCTTTGACGAGGTGATGACCGGCTTCCGCGTGGCGCGGGGCGGCGCGCAGGAGCGCTTCGGGATCGAGCCGGACCTGACCACGATGGGGAAGGTGATCGGCGGCGGGCTGCCGGTCGGCGCGTACGGCGGCCGGCGCGAGCTGATCGAGATGATCGCGCCGGCGGGCCCGATCTACCAGGCGGGCACGCTTTCGGGGAATCCGCTCGCCATGGCGGCGGGGCTCGCGCAGCTCGGCGAGATCGCCGAATCGGATCCATACGACGCGCTCGAGCGCCGCGGTCGAGTGCTGGTCGACACGATCCTGGAGGAGGCGCGCGCGCTCGGGCTCCCGGCGACGGGCGGCGCGCTCGGCGGGATGTGGGGCGTCCACTTCGTGGAGGGTCCCGTCCGCAGCTTCGAGGACGCGAAGAAGGCGGACACCGCGCTGTTCGGGCGCTTCTTCCAGGCGGCGCTCAGGCGCGGCGTGTTCCTGCCGCCTTCGGCGTTCGAGGCGTGCTTCCTCTCGACGGCGCACACGGACGAGGACGTCGCCTTCACTGCGGAGGCGCTGCGCGCCGCGCTGCGTGAGGCGGTGGGTTGATGACGTCGCGACCGGCGGCGTCGGCATGAGGCGCGGCGGTGTCGGTGTGACGCGCGGCGGCGGCGGCATGAGGCGTGGCGATGTCGGTGTGAGGCGCGGCGGTGTCGGTGTGCGACGCGGCAGTCTCGCGGCGCTCCTGCTCGC
>CAYPGK010000007.1:42481-63174 GCA_964410055.1 uncultured Gemmatimonadaceae bacterium
TGAGGCGCGGCGGTGTCGGTGTGCGACGCGGCAGTCTCGCGGCGCTCCTGCTCGCGGCGACGCTCGTGTCCTGCCGCATCAGTGGCCCGCCGCCGATCGTGCGGATGGACCTGCCGGACGACGAGCCCACGGTCCGGGTCGGGATCGCCGTCGATGCGCCGGAGGTGACGGTCGGCTCGGCGGGGGAGTTCGAGATCGGCGAGCCCGGCGGTCCGGTGGTGCGGGCGCGGGCGGGGGAGCGCTGGACGTTCACGGCGGACGAGGCGGGACGCGTCGTCGCCCGGGGGCCGGCTGGCCGGCGGGCGGGACCGTTCGCAGGCCCGCTCCGGGTCCAGGCGCGCGGCGGTGATGCGGCGGTCCTGATCGACGGGACTGCGTACCGGGGCGGCGCTCTGGTCCGCGCGGCGGGGCCGGGGCGGGTGACGGCGATCAACGTGGTCGCGCTCGAGGAGTACCTGCTCGGCGTGGTCCCGCTCGAGATCGGGCGGCGTCCGGCCGAGGAGATCGAGGCGGTCAAGGCACAGGCGATCGCGGCCCGGACGTACGCGGTCTCGCACATCGGCCGGCGTGAGTCGCTCGGATTCGACTTCTATGCGTCCACCGCCGATCAGGTATACGGCGGGCGGGACCAGGAGGACGACGTGGTCAGCCGCGCGGTGCGGCAGACGCGGGGCGAGATCATCACGTACCGGGGCGCGCCGATCCTGGCGTACTACCACTCGACGTGCGGCGGGCGCACGGCCGCAATCGACGAGGTGTGGCGGCATGCGCCCTTGCCGTACCTGAAGTCGGTATCGGACCGGATCCCCGGATCGGACGGCTACTACTGCCAGACGTCGAACCGATTCCGCTGGACCCAGCGCTGGACGGGAGCGGCGCTGAGAGACATCCTGTCCCGGACTCTGGTCGAGCACCTCGGCGCGCCCGGTCCGGTGCGACGGCTCGAGGCGGTGCAGGCGCGCGGCCGCACGTCGTCCGGGCGAGTGGAGTCGCTGCGCATCGTCGCAGACGGGCGGGAGTATCTGATCGCGACGCCGGATTCGATCCGGCGCGTGCTCCAGCCGGAGCCGGGGCGGTGGCTGAACAGTTCGCGCTTCGAACTGGACGTCGAGCGTCGGGGTGGGGAAGTGACCGAGGTCGTGGCGAACGGAGGAGGGTGGGGCCACGGTATCGGGATGTGCCAGATGGGCGCGATCGGGCGCGCCCGCGCGGGGCAGGACTACCGCCGGATCCTGCGCACCTACTACCGCGACACCGAAATCGTCAAACTGTATTGAATGGGGGCGAGCATGATCCGCCGTTGGTGCCTCGCGGCGCTCTGCCTGCTGGCCGTGCCCACGGCCGCGGCGGCGCAGTCGCTGGCCGACTACGACTACGAGAATCTCACCTTCCGCGGGTTGGGTCTGGAGTACGGCCGGATCTGGCCTACGAAGGTCGAGCCGACCGCCGCGTACACGTTGAAGGCGGATCTCGGCTTCCTCGGGCCGAGCGTGCGGATCGCGCCCTCGTTGAGCTACTGGAATTCGAGGATCAACGCCGATGAGCTGGGTCGGCTGGCGGATCAGCTCTCACAGCTCGGCGCGCTGGTCTCGCCCGAGGACCTGGGACCGATCGAGTGGCGCGACGTCTCGCTCGCCGTCGACGGCCAATACATCTTCAACCCTGGCGCTCGCGTCCAGCCCTACCTGGGCGCGGGGCTCGGGCTCCACGTCTTCGACGGCAGCGGGGCGGCGGTCGAGGGGACTTTCATCGAGGACCTGCTGGACTCGGTCACGGCGGGGCTGAACGCGGTGGCGGGGATCGAGGTGGCGCCGGCCGAGAGGTTCCGGATCGGGATCGAGGCGCGCTACACCCTCCTGGACGACATCCGCTATCCGGAAGCGCGGATCGGTGCGTCGTTCACGCTGCCGACGAACGGGGGGAGGTAAGAGATGAGCAACGTGCGTGTCGCGATCCTCGGCACCGGCGCGATCGCGCAGGTCGTGCACCTGCCGATCCTGACCGAGCTCGAGGGCGCCGAAGTCTTCGCGGTCTGCGACGTCGACCATCCAAAGGCGACGGCGATCGCAAGCCGTTTCGAGGTGCCGCGCGTCTTCCGTACCGACGACCAGGTGTTCGCGTCGCGAGACGTCGACGCCGTCGTCATCTGCACGCCGAGTCACCTGCACGAAGCGCAGGCGATCGCGGCGCTCGAGGCGGGGAAGCACGTCCTGGTCGAACGCCCGCTCGCGCTGGACGCCGACGGCGCTCGGCGGGTGATCGAGGTCGCGGAGCGGACGGGGCGCACGGTCATGGTCGCGCTGAACAACCGCTACCGGCCGGACGTCCTCGCGCTCCGGCCCTTCGTGCGGGGCGGCGAGTTCGGTGAGCTGTTCTTCATCAAGGCGGGTTGGCTGAACCGCAAGATGCGCACGGTGCGGCCGACGTGGCGGCACCGGCGCGTGACGGCGGGCGGCGGCGTGCTCATGGACCTCGGGTCGCAGGCGCTCGACCTGTGCCTGTGGCTCCTCGACTACCCGGAGGTAGCGCGGGTGAGCGCTTACCTGCACCCGGGCGAGGGGATGGAGGTCGAGGATTCGGCGGCGGTGATGCTGCGGCTCGCGGACGGTCCGACCGTCGGGGTCGAGGTGACGTGGAGCCTGCTCGGCCCGCGCGACCGTCACTACCTCCAGGTGCTCGGCAGCCGGGGCGCGGGGTCGACGTCTCCGTTCAGCGTCTACAAGGAGATGGAGCACGGGCTGCTCGACGTGACGCCGAACCTCGCCGTCGGACGAGAGAACGCGTACACGGCGTCGTACCGGCAGCAGCTCACGGACTTCATCGCCGCCGCGCGCGGGGAGAAGGAAGCGGTCCTGCCCCACGACCAGGTCGAGCTCGTGCGCCTCCTCTCCCTGGCTTATCAGTCCGCCGCGGAGGGGCGGGAACTGGACGCGTGAGCCGGGCGGTGCCCGCCCTCTCCGGGCTGCTCCTCGCCGTTTCCTTTCCCCCGTTCGATCTGCTGCTGCCGCCGTTCGTGGCGCTGGTCCCGTTCCTCCTCTTCGTCGAGGCGCGGGGTGCGGGGCCAGCCGGGCGGTGGGATGCATTGCGCGGCGGCCTCCTCCTCGGCGTCGTCTACTTCGCGCTCCTCCTCTACTGGCTCCTCGTCGCACTCGCCATCCTGACGAAGCTCGCCGTCGTGGCGTACGCGCTCGTGGTGCTGGTGCTGGCCGGCCTCACGGCCGCGTTCGGCGCCGCGCTCCACCTCGTGCGCGAGCGCACGCCGGCCGTGCCGCTTCCGCTGGCCGCGGCCACGCTCTGGACCGCGGCCGAGTGGGTGCAGGGGCATCTCGGCGACTTCGCGTTCCCCTGGCTCGGGCTCGGGATGGCGCTCGCGCCGTTCCCCACCATCGCGGGTGCCGCGGAGCTGGTCGGCGCGCGGGGGCTGACGTTCTGGATCGTACTCGTCAACGGCCTGATCGCGAGCGGGATCCTGGCGTGGCGCGCTGGGCGGCCGCTTCGGCGGACGGCGGCGCTGACCGCAGCGGTGGTCGCGCTCCCGGCCGGGTTCGGCGTCTGGCGCGCGGCGACGATCGAACTGCGGCCCGTGGCCCGCGTCGCCGTCGTGCAGCCGAACATCCCGGAGGAGCTGAAGCTGGACCGCGCCGCCGCCGTCGATTCGACGATCGCCTCGCTTCGGACGCTGATGTCGCGGATCCCGCCCGGCTCGGTCGACCTCGTGGTGTGGCCGGAGATCACGTTCCCGGCGGTCCTGGAAGAGCCGGCGCACAGTGCGCTCCGGGATTCGATCCGGGCGATGAGCGCTCGGGCCGGCGCTCCGATCGTGGTCGGGGCGTACGGGGCGGCCGATCGCACGGACGAGGCGCCGCTCCACAATTCCGCATTCATCGCAACCGCGGCCGGGGCGTTGGACGCGGCGTACCACAAGCGCCGACTGGTGCCATTCGTCGAGCGGATCCCGTTCGGCGGCCGCCGGTGGGCCGCGGCGTTCTTCGACGACGCTCGATATTTCGGCGGGCTCGCCGCCGGACGGGACGCGCCGGCATTCGGCAATGACGGAAAGCGCTACGGGATCCTGATCTGCTTCGAATCGATCTTCGCGGACGAGGCGCGCGCGCTTCGTCGCGCGGGCGCGGACTTCATCGTCAACCTGACGAACGATGCGTGGTTCGGCGGCGAGGCGTGGTACTCCCGGACGACGGGGCTATGGCAGCATCCGGCGCATCTGCGCCTGCGCGCCATCGAGCTGCGCGTCGGTGTCGCCCGCGTGGCGAATACGGGGTTCTCACTGTTCGTCGACCCGCTGGGTCGCGTGTACGAGCGGACCGGGCTGGCCGAGGCGGACGTGCGGGTGGCCACCGTCTACACGACGGATGGGGCCACCCTATTCGCACGCTGGGGGGATTGGGTGGGCGCGCTGGCTGCGCTCGGCGCGGGGTTCCTGATGCTCCTGGCCTCCCCCGCGGGCGCCGCCTACCTGCGGCTCGACCGCGTCTGGATCAGGAGGACGCCGCCGGAGGACGCCGCGTCCGGGCCGTAGCGGATGGCGCCGTCCATCGAGCTGAGGAGCTCCACGCTCTGGACGTCCTCGAGCCGGAGGCTGAGCAGGTACTGCACGGCACCGCGCACGCGCACGCCATCGACGACGACGACGAGGGACTCGCAGAACGGGGCCCCGCCGGCGGTGGGCGCCATGAGCCGCGCAAGGCGCCGGGTGGACTCGACGCAGATGCCGGACTCCGCGCCATCGATCGTTTCGAATACGCCCTCCCGGACCGACAGCCCGGGGAAGCCGCGGATCACGTCCACCAGGCGCGACCCTCTCGTGCGTGCATCGGCAAGCGTCGTCCCGGCCACCCGGTGCACCGGTGAGATCGAGCGAAGGGCTTCCGGTCCTCGCCTGGCCTCGGCCGTGACCTCGACGGCATCGAGATCGATCGGGCGGGCCGCGAGCTCGACGCGTACGACGACGTCGCCCGAAGCCTCGAGATCGAGCACCGACCGGATCGGATCGTAGGCCGGGTGCCGGAACTCGACGGTGAAGTTTCCGGGCTCCAGGCGCCGCATGAGGAATTCGCCGTTGGCGCCCGTGCGAGAGCCGGGCGTCTCCCCATCCCGCAAACCGGGGCCGGCGAGGAGGACGACCTCGGCGTCGACGACGGGTTCCCCGGTCGCGCCATCGACCACCTGCCCCCACAACGTGCTGACCGTCGCGCCATCGGCGCGTGGGTCGGCCCGGACGATCTGGAATGCGCCGCGGCCGACATCGACCGAAACGGGCGTCGGAGCTGCGGCATCGACTACGGCGCCCGTTCCCGCGCCCGGTGCAGCGCCCGCTACGGCTCTCGTTTCGGCCGGTGCAGCGGCTCCGGCGCCGAGCGTGACCACCTGGATCGGCGACGTGATCCGCAACATGGTCTCGAGCGGCCGTCCATCCGGGAGCGTGGCCCTTGCGTGGATCGGGATGTCGCGTGGAAGATTGCAGGTCCAGAACCGGCCGGACTCGCTCGTCACTGCCTCGCCGTTCCACGACGCCCTGGCCACGGCGACGGTCCGCTCGTCGGTGGGCCCGACGTCGTAGCGGCTCCAGGCGAGCGTCACGGGTGCGTTCGAGACGGCGAGCCCCGTCCTGGGGTCGCGCACCATGCCCACCAGGACACCCGTCGGCTCACCGGGGAGCGTGCCCGGGTGCGCCGCGTCGCCATCCGGGGCGGGGCACGCGGCGGCGAGGATCCTGCCCAATGAGGGGACCGCGAGCACGATCGGGACGACGCTGTCGGCCGTGACCGTCACCTCCACCGGCGGGAGTGCCGCGACCGGGAGCGAATCGAGGCGCGGGTGCGTGAACTCGATTCCGTAGATGCCCGGCGGCACTTCGTCGATCCGGAACCGACCGGCCGGATCCGCCACCGTCCTGTAGGTGGTGCCCGTGAGTCGGACCGAAGCGCCCCCGAGCGGTGCGGCGCTCGTACTGTCGTAGACCATGCCTTCGAGCCGTACGCGTACCGCCACGTCGACCTGCTGGCCGGAGGGCAGGTAGACCCGCGTGATCTCGCCGCCCTCTTCCTGCATAGCCACCACCCGCATCCGCGACCCGGTGGCGCCACCCCAGAGCGAGACCTCCTCCATGAGCGGCATGCGGATGGCCCACCGGCGGACGAACCAGGCGCCGTTCGGCAGCGTGGCGAAGTCGACGCGGCCGCCCGCGCCGACCGTCGGATAGCGCGCGGGCGGCGCGACGTAGCGGAACTCCAGGAAGCGCAGATGCGCGCTGTGCGGATCCAGCCAGAACGTCCCCTCGATGTCCGGGATGTTGCGCCCGCGCACCGGATGGAAGGCGAGCCCGACGAGCCCCTGCGTCGCGCCCTGCCCGGACTCGAGCCGCATGCAATGGGTATCCACGAACGAGTTCGAGAGGAGGACCTCCGCGCTCGGTGCAAAGAAATCGAAGTACCGCCCGTATTCCACCTCCCTCACGTAACCGGCTGTTGCGAGCTCCTCGGCGGGCCGGCTTTCGAACGGCTGCTCGTAGAACCCGGAATAGGGACGCATCACCTCTTCGAGCACACGGCTTCTATCGCGGTCCAGCACGCGCAGGAACGTCACGCCCTCGAAGCGGATCGTTCCCTCCCGCTCAGACTTCACGGCTGCACTGAGCGCCTTGCGCGCTTCCGCCCATACTCGCGCCGTCGCCTCGGCCGTCTCATCCGGCCGCACCGGACAGCCGCGGCCGTCGGCGAGTACGTCGATATTGGGGAGCGTGATCGCCTCCATCGGAACTTCCATCCGGTAGTCGAGCGTCTGGTCGGCGGCAAGTTGGAGCACGGGCGACGTGGCGGACTCGAAACCGATCCGGTCGACGCGTAGCGTGTACGCCCCGGCAGAGGGCGCGCGCAGCACGAAGCGCCCGGACACATCGGTCCATGCGGTGCGCACTCGGAGGCCGGACGCGTCGATCAGCGATACCAGCGCCGACTCGATCGGCCGGTTCGTTCCGGCCTCGAGGGTCTGGCCGCGAATCATCTGGGCGTGGAGGGGGTGGGTGGCCGCGGCGAGCATCAGCACGGCTACGGCCGCGTCAAGTCTCCGGGGAATGACCATACGAGCCTCGCCTGTTTGCGCCACGGGGAGTCGGAGCCGCTGCGCGGCTGCGGGCCGTCCACCCCGCTTCGGCGCGTCCATGGACCGAGGGAGCGGCCGCCGCAGTGGAATCTGCACCGTATGACCCTGCGCGCAAGCCGTTGAACGGGTTTTGTATACAACGTACAATGTCAAGCCGTTGAGACACGGCCGAAGCGGCGCCCGTCGCGGCGGGGCGAACACGCGCCGCGTCCGGGTGCACCGAGCACCTCCCGTCGGGATGTCCCGGATTCGACGCGTACCCGTCGTTTTCGGGTTGATTCCGGGGTCGCGAGCCGCTATATTTTCATGGTTTGCAATGGCCCTCTTTTTCAGGGCCGTTCCTTTTTCGGCGAGGCGTGCGGCAATGAAGCAGGGCATCCATCCCGAGTACAAGGAAGCCACCGTGCACTGCGCGTGTGGCAACTCGTTCCAGACGCGGAGCACGGTGGCGGAGTTGCACGTGGAGGTGTGCTCGTCGTGCCACCCGTTCTTCACGGGCCGGCAGAAGCTGGTGGATACTGCGGGCCGGGTGGAACGGTTCCGCAGGAAGTGGGGCGAGCAGGCCACGAAGTAAGAGTGGACGCAGAGAGCCGGGCGCAGGACCCGGCTCTTTCGCCATGGTAGTTTGGGTCAGGTGATCGTAGTGGACGAACGCGTACAGGAGGTGGTCCGTCGGTTCGGCGAGCTGGAGAAGCGGCTCGCGGATCCGGCGGTGCTGTCGGATCCGGAGAAGCTCCGATCGGTGGCGCAGGAGCATGCGGAGCTCGCGCCGGTCGCCGCGGCGGGCGAGCGGTACCTGCGCGTGCGTGCGCAGCTTGCCGAGGCGCGGGAAGTCGAGCGCACGAGCGACGACGAGGAGCTGGTCGAACTGGCGCGTGCGGAGATCGAGTCGCTGGAGGCGGAGGCGTCGGAGCTGGCCGAGCAGGTGCGTCGCCTTCTGGTGCCGAAGGATCCGCTTGCGGACCGGGCCGCAGTCGTCGAGATCCGAGCGGGCACGGGCGGGGACGAGGCGGGCCTCTTCGCCGGCGACCTGTTCCGCATGTACACGCGCTACGCGGAGGAGCGCGGCTGGAAGGTCGAGCTGGTGGACGTGTCGGAGGGCGAGGTCGGCGGGTACAAGGAGGTCGTCTTCGTGGTGCGGGGGAAGGACGCGTACGGCGACCTGCGCAACGAGTCGGGCGTGCATCGGGTACAGCGGGTGCCGGCGACGGAGAGCCAGGGCCGGATCCACACGTCCGCTGCGACGGTCGCTGTGCTGCCGGAGGCGGAGGAGGTCGACATCGAGATCCGTGACGAGGATCTGCGGATCGACGTCTACCGTTCGTCGGGGCCGGGCGGGCAGTCGGTGAACACGACGGACTCGGCGGTCCGGATCACGCACATCCCGACGGGCGTCGTGGTGACGTGCCAGGACGAGAAGTCGCAGCACAAGAACAAAGCGAAGGCGCTGAAGGTGCTGCGCAGCCGGCTGCTGGACGCGAAGCTCGCGGAGCAGGAGGCGGAGCGGGCGCGGGAGCGGAAGACGCAGGTCGGGACCGGGGACCGTTCGGCGAAGATCCGCACGTACAATTTCCCGCAGGGCCGGGTGACGGATCACAGGATCGGGCTGACGCTCTACCGGCTGCAGGAAGTGCTGGACGGGGATCTGGACGAGCTGGTCTCGGCGCTCAAGCTGGCGCGCGAGGCGGAGCAACTGGAGACCACGCCGGCGGCGTGAGCGAAGTATCCGTGGCCGACACACCGTTGACGATCGCCCGTGCGGCCGCCGACTACATGGCGGAGCGCGGGATCGAGAACGCGCGCCTGGAAGCGGAGCTGATGCTCGCCTCGGTGCTCGGGCTCTCGCGGCTGGAGCTGTACCTCCACCACGACCGGCCGCTGGTCGAGGCGGAGAAGGAGAAGTTCCGGGCGCTCGTGCGACGTCGCCTGAAGCGGGAGCCGCTGCAGTACATCCTCGGCGAGACGCAGTTCCGGGAGCTGCGGCTGCACGTGGACCGACGAGTGCTCATCCCGCGGCCGGAGACCGAGGTGCTGGTCGGCGAGGTGCTGGCGTGGGCGAGTGCGCGGGCGGACGGGGCGGAGGCGGCGGACGGACTCACGGCGGTCGACATCGGGACCGGCTCGGGCGCGATCGCGCTGAGTCTGGCGAAGGAAGGGCCGTTCGCGCGAGTCGTCGCGACGGACGTTTCCGCCGGCGCGCTCGAGGTGGCGCGCGGGAACGCGGAGCGGAACGGGGTGGCCGATCGGGTCGAGTTCCGGCACGGCGCGCTCTGGGACGCGCTCGAGGCGGGCGAGCGCTTCGACGTCGTCGTCTCGAATCCGCCGTACGTGGCGGAGTCCGAGCGGGAGATGCTCGCGCCGGAAGTGGCGGAGTGGGAGCCGGCGGAGGCGCTCTTCGCGCCGGGAGGCGGGCTGGACGTGCTGGCGGCGCTGGTCGAAGGTGCGCCGGACCGGCTGCGGCCGGGCGGGCTGCTGGCGCTGGAGGTCGGGGCCGGGCAGGCGCGGGCGGTGGCCGAGCGGATCGAAAGGCGCGGGGCATACGAGGCGCCGCGCGTGGTGACGGATCTGGCTGGCCGCGAGCGGGTGGTCCTCGCGGAGGTCAGGACACTTGCGTAGCGGAAACGAAAGGCAGATCATGCTGGAAGGCACGATGGAGAAGGCCCGCGAGCTGGGCCGGCTGCTCGGACAGACGTCCGAGTACCAGGCGTTGCAGCGGGCCCGGCAGCGACTCGGCGACGACCGGGAAGTCGTTGCGCTGGTCAACCGCGTGGCAGAGCTCGAGCAGGACATCGCGCTCTCGCTGCAGCGGGGCGAGTCGCCCGAGGACGGGGTGCGCGACGAGTACGAGCGCGTCGTCTCCGAGCTCCAGGCAAGCCCGGTCTACCAGGGGCTGGTCGCCGCGCAGGCGAACTTCGACCGGGTGCTGGGTCGTGTCAACGAAGAGATTGCGATGGGCATGGAAGCCGGAGCGCAGTCGAGGATCATTCTCCCGTCCTGAAGTCGACCCACATGGTCAGTCTCGAATCACTGCGCGGGAGCGTCTACCGGGCGATCCGTCCATTGACGGATGCGCTGGTCCGGCATGAGGTACACCCGAACCTGCTGACGACGCTCGGGTTCCTGGTCACGATGACGTCCGCGCTCGCCTTCCATCAGCATCAGATCCGGCTGGCCGGATTCCTGGTGCTGCTCGGCGGTGCGTTCGACATCCTGGACGGGCGCGTCGCGCGGCTCTCGCACCTGGGCAGCAAGTTCGGAGCGTTCTACGACTCGACTCTGGACCGGATCAGCGAGATCACGGTATATTTCGGATTGCTTTCCCTCTACAACGATTACCGCCTCGAACTCGGCGATGTGGGGATGATCTACCTGATCATGCTCGCAATGGCGGGATCGTTGATGATCAGTTATACTCGGGCGCGTGCGGAGGCATTGGGTCTGGATTGCCGGGTCGGGCTCATGCCGCGGGCCGAGAGGGTCGTCCTGATCGGCGGCTCCGCACTGTTCTTCGGCGACGCATGGAACGGCATCGTCCTGAAGGGGGTGATCGTCGTCCTTGCCGTCCTGACCAACATCACGGCGTTCCAGCGGATCGTTTGGGTCTACAAGCACGCGAGCGGTGTGCCGCTGGATGCGCCTGTATCTGCCGGGACTTCAACGGACGAGGAAGACTGTGAAGCAAGGTAGTCAGATTGCGCCGGCGACGGGTCGGCTGGGGGTTCTCACGCCCGGTCTGGGTGCCGTCGCCACGACGTTCATCGCGGGCGTCGAGGCGACGCGTCGGGGATTGGCGCAGCCGATCGGCTCGCTGACGCAGATGGGGAACATCCGGCTGGGCAAGCGCACCGAAGGGCGTCAGCCGAAGATCAAGGATTTCGTGCCGTTGGCGGCGCTGGACGATCTGGTCTTCGGCGCGTGGGATCCGATCCCGGACGATGCGTACGAGAGCACGGTCAAGGCGGGCGTGCTCGAGCCGTCGCACATCGAGCCGATCGCGGACTTCCTGCGGCAGATCAAGCCGATGCCTGCGGTCTTCGACAAGAACTACGTGCGCCGCCTGGACGGTGAGAACGTCAAGAAGGGGCGCAGCCAGATGGACCTGGCGGAGCAGCTCCGCGAGGACATCCGCCGCTTCGGTCAGGAGCACGGCTGTGACCGGATGGTCATGGTCTGGTGCGGCTCGACCGAGGTCTACATGAAGCCGACGGCGGCGCATCAGACGATCGAGGCGTTCGAGAAGGCGATGGAGACGAACGACCCGGCGATTGCGCCGTCGATGGTGTACGCGTATGCGGCGATCATGGAGGGCGTGCCGTACGCGAACGGCGCACCGAACCTGACGGCCGACATCCCGGCGTTGGAGCAGCTCGCCCGGGAGCGGGGCGTTCCGATCGCGGGGAAGGACTTCAAGACCGGGCAGACGTTGATGAAGACGATCATCGCGCCCGGGCTGAAGGCGCGCATGCTCGGCCTGAGCGGGTGGTTCAGCACGAACATCCTGGGGAACCGGGATGGCGCGGTGCTCGACGATCCGGACTCGTTCAAGACGAAGGAGGAGTCGAAGCTCGGCGTGCTCGAGTACATCCTGCAGCCGGACCTCTACCCGGAGCTGTACGGCGAGGTGCACCACGTGGTGCGGATCAACTACTACCCGCCGCGCGGCGACAACAAGGAAGGGTGGGACAACCTCGACATCTTCGGGTGGATGGGCTACCCGATGCAGATCAAGGTCGACTTCCTCTGCCGCGACTCGATCCTGGCCGCGCCGATCGTGCTCGACCTGGCGCTCTTCCTCGATCTGGCGAAGCGGGCCGAGATGTCGGGGATCCAGGAGTGGCTCTCGTACTACTTCAAGAGCCCGATGACGGCGCCGGAGCTGTACCCGGAGCACGACATCTTCATCCAGCACATGAAGCTGAAGAACACGCTGCGTCACCTCATGGGCGAGGAGCAGATCACGCACCTGGGGATCGAGTACTACGAGTGACCTGGGTTCCGCTGGAACCCATCCATGAGCGTGCCCGGGGCCGGTGATCCGGTTTCGGAGCGGGCATGGGAGCGGTAATGGGGCGGGGCGGGCGGAGGCCCGGTCCGCCCCTACTTCTTTGCGGAGCGGCGCATGGGTCTATTCATCGTGCTGGAGGGGGTGGAGGGGTCGGGGAAGACCACGCAGGCGCGGATGCTGGGGGACTGGCTCGCGCGTGCGGGGATCGATCATCTGGTGACGCGCGAGCCCGGGGGTACGGCGGTGGGGGAGGAGATCCGCCGGATCCTGCTCCACGGCGACGAGGTGCCGTCGCGGGCGGAGCTGCTGCTCATGCTGGCGGCGCGGGCGGTGTTCGTGGAGGAGGTCGTGCGGCCGGCGCTGGAGCGAGGGCTGGTCGTCGTGGCGGACCGCTACGAGATGTCGACGCTGGCGTACCAGGGGTACGGCCGGGGCATCCCCCTCGAGGAGGTGCGGCGGCTGAACGCGTTCGCGACGGGCGGGCTCAGGCCGGACGTGACGCTGGTGCTGGACGTGCCGCCCCAAGTCGGCGAGGCGCGGCGGGCGCGAGAGGGGCGGGACGCGGATCGGATCGAGCGGGCCGGATCGGAGTTCCACACGAGGGTGGCCGGGGCATACCGCTTGCTTGCTGAGATCGAGCCGCGGGTTGAGCGGATCGACGGCTCAGAGCGCCCCGAGTGGGTGCACGCCGAGATCGTGCGGCGACTGCGGGCACGGTTTCCAGAAACATTGAAGTTCGGCGAGGGTTAGAACCACGGTGGCCCGCGTTGCACTGTGGGCCGGGTCCGTGGGACTGGAGGCTGGATGAGGATCAAGCGGGCATTGGTGGCGCCGTCGGTGATCGCCGGGATCGCGCTCGCGACCGGCGGCTGGCTGCTGCAGCGCGGGGTGAGCCAGGAAGGGAACGTATACTTCCAGGCGCGGCTCTTCGACGAAGTACTCCATCACATATCCGACCGGTACGTCGATCCGAAGGATCCGTCGACGCTGTACCGCATGGCGATCGACGGCCTGATCTACGAGCTGGGCGACCCGCACACGGCGTTCATGACGCCGGAGGATTACGACGCGCTCCGCGTGCAGACGCAGGGCGAGTATGCGGGGATCGGCTCGGAGATCGACGTCCGCGACGGCTGGGTCACGATCGTCTCGCCGCTGCCGGGCTCGCCGTCGGAGCGGGCGGGGCTGCAGGCGGGGGACCGGATCATCGAGGTCGACGGCCGCTCGACGCGCGGCTGGAGCTCGAACGATGCGGTGCGCGAGCTGCGCGGCCCGAAGGGTCAGGCCGTCGAGCTCACGATCCAGCGAGTGGGCGTGGACGAGCCGATCCGGTACCGCATCGTGCGCGACGAGATCCACATCCAGTCGGTCCAGGCGAAGTACCTGATGGAGGACGGGATCGGCTACGTGCAGCTCCGTGCGTTCAGCGAGAGCACGACGGACGAGCTGCGGAGCGCGATCCAGGAGCTGCGCGGCCAGGGGATGCGCGCTCTGGTGCTGGATCTCCGTCGCAACCCGGGCGGGCTGCTCGACCAGGCGATTTCGGCGTCCGACCTGTTCCTCAGCAGTGGCAAGGTCGTGGCCGAGCTGCGTGGCCGGACGCGGGACATGAACCAGAAGTTCACGGCGAGCACCGGTGATCGGTTCGAGGGGATGCCGATCGTGGTGCTGGTCGGCCCGTCGACGGCGTCGGCGGCGGAGATCCTGGCGGGCGCGCTCCAGGACCACGACCGGGCGCTGATCGTGGGCGAGCGGTCGTTCGGGAAGGGGCTGGTGCAGTCGCTGTACCGGCTCCCGGCCGGTCACTGGCTGAAGCTGACGACGGCGCGGTGGTACACACCGGTGGGACGGACGATCCAGCGTCCATACCACGCAGACGCCCAGCTCGAGGACGACGGCTCCGCGGAGTCGGGGGTGGTGGAGGAGGAGCGGGAGGTGTTCCGCAGTGCGGGCGGGCGCACGATCTACGGCGGCGGCGGGATCACGCCGGACGTGGAAGTCGAGCCGGAGCGGCTGAACGAGGCGGAGCTGGCCTTCGCGCAGGCGGTGCAGCGTCATGGCTCGCGGTACCGCGACGTGCTGTACGCGTACGCGATCCGCTACGTCCACGACCATCCGGAGCTCAGGCCGGACTTCCAGGTGACGCCGGCGATGCTGGATGGATTCTATCGGGCTCTCCAGGAGCAGGGGATCAAAGTCGAACGGAGCGTCTTCGACGGCGCGAGCCGGTGGATCTCCTACGATCTCGGCGCGGAGATCGCGCTGGCGAAGTGGAACCGCGAGACGTCGCAGAAGCGGTGGAACGCCGAGGATCCGCAGATCAGGGTCGCCGTCGAGCTGCTGCGTGAGGCGCGGACGCCGGACGGCCTGTTCGCCGCAGCGGATCGGTACCTCGCGAAGCACGCGCCGGAGGCGGAGGCCGCCGCGGCCATCGGAAATGGCACGAAGGACAACGAGGACCGGCCGTAGCCGGAGCCCGGCGCCGTGAGCCTCCTGGTCATAGGAGCGCTCTTCGGCGTCGGGCTGGCTGTCGGGCTGGTGTCCGGGCTCATCGGAATCGGAGGAGGGGTGCTGATCGTGCCCTTCCTCTACTTGTTCTACGCCAACCCCGAGCTGAGCGGAGTGCAGGTTCCGGCTACGCTGGCGACGACGATGGCGCACGCGACGAGCCTGTTCGTCATCGTGCCGACGGCAGTGCAGGGGACGTGGGCGTACAACCGCGCGGGATTGGTCAGGTGGCGCGCGGCGCTGCCGATCGCGCTGGCCTCGATCGTGAGCGCGGTCGGGGGCGCGCTCGTCGCGACGGCGCTGCCGCAGCACGTGCTCCGAGTCGCCTTCGGCGGGCTGCTCCTGTTCATCGGACTGGATCTCGCCCGAAAGGGGGCGGCCCCGGTGGAGCGTGCGGCACGGCCTCCCCGGCTCTGGAAGTCGATCGCGACGGGCCTCGCCGTCGGACTCTTCTCCGCCATCCTCGGGATCGGCGGCGGTGCGATCGCGATCCCGCTCCTGATCTACGTGGTGGGCGTGGGGCTGCGCGAGGTCGCGGCGACGTCGCTGGCAATCGTGATGTTCACCGCGCTGGCGGGCACGATCACGTACGGCGCGAGTCACGCGGGCGTCGGTGCGCCGGCCGGATCGATCGGCTACATCCACGTCTACGCCGCGCTGCCGATCCTGGCCGGCTCGGTTCTGACGGTGCGCTGGGGCGCCGCGCTGAACCAGCGGCTGCCCCGGCAATTGTTGAGGCGCATGTTCGCAGCGCTCTTCATCCTCCTCGGGCTCTATCTCATCGGCCGGAACGTGCCGCTCCTCTCCTGAACCGGCGCCGGACTGGACACGGCCCGGCGTTGGCGAGCCCTTCGAGGCGACGGTATATTCGCGCGCAATGGCGAAGCAGGATACGATGGTGACGACCGCAACCCACGCGGCGGCCGGCGGCGCCCGGGACCGGCCGCTGCCGCCGGGGCTCGTGCTTGCGGCCGCGGTCTTCGCCCTCGGCTGGGCCGGGCCGCTGGTGCGCTTCAGCGGTGCGCCCGCCCTCGTCATCGCCGCGTGGCGGCTCCTCTTCTCGGTCGCGGCGATCGCCGTCGTACTCACGACGCGGCGACGCTGGGGCGACGTGCTCCGGCTCACTCCCCGCGACTGGCTCCTCGCCCTTGCCTCGGGGACGCTCCTCGCCGCGCACTTCTGGAGCTGGATCACGTCGCTCCAGTGGACGAGCGTGGCCAGCTCGGTCGTGCTCGTCAACACGCAGCCGGTGTTCGTCGCGCTCTTCTCCGCGCTCCTGCTGGGCGAGCGGGCGAACCGCCGTCAATGGACCGGGATCGGCGTCGCCGTGGCGGGCGCCGCGGTGATCGGGTGGGGCGACTTCGGCCTCGGCGCAGCGCCGCTCTACGGCGACGTGCTGGCCGTGGCCGGCGCCGTCTTCGCGGCGGGCTATTACGTCATTGGCAGGAGCCTGCGTCAGCGCCTCGACCTCTGGGTCTACATCGGGGTGGTGTACGGGGTCGCTGCGGCGGTTCTGACCTGCGCGGTCGCGGTCGACCCATCGGCCTCGATGTGGGGCCACGCGCCGGCGGACTGGGCCGTGTTCCTCGCCCTCGCCGCGGGGCCGATGATGATCGGGCATACGGGGGTGAACTACGCGCTCCGCTACATGCCGGCGTACGTCGCGAACCTGGCGACGCTCGGCGAGCCGATCGGTGCGACGATCATCGCGTGGGTGCTCCCCGCGATCGCCGAGGCGCCGACGGCGCAGGTCGTCGTTGGCGGTGTGCTCGTCGGGGGCGGCATCCTGGTCGGCCTCCAGGGGGCTGGGCGCGGGGCGGGGCGGAAGTCGGGATGATGCCGGTGCGCGCGATGCGCGGCCGCGCGACGGCCCGGCGCGCCATGCAGATCGGCCGATCGGGCCATGGATCGAAACTCAACACGGTGTAGACTTGTGAACGGGAACGGTGGCGCCGGGCGGGCGCGGGGCGTGACGGTCGAGGTCGAGCGCGGCGGGGTGGTCGAGTCGCGGCATCGGGTGCATGTGGCGGTGACGGATGCCGCCGGGCGGTTGCGGGCGTGGGCCGGGGACGCGGGGTTCCGGACCTTCGCGCGGTCGTCGATCAAGGCGATCCAGGCGTTGCCGCTCGTCGAGGACGGCGGGGTCGACCGATTCGGGCTGACCGACGCGGAGATGGCGGTCTGCTGTGCGTCGCACAGCGGCGAGCCGTACCACGTGGAGGCGGCACGCTCGATCCTCGGCAAGGTGGGGCTGGGCGAGGATGCATTGGCGTGCGGGGCGCACGCGCCCTGGCACAAGGAGTCGGCGCGGGCGCTCACGGAGGCGGGCATACGACCGGGGCGGATCCACAACAATTGCTCGGGAAAGCACGCGGGGATGCTGGCGCTGGCGCGGCTCCACGACTGGCCGACGACGGGCTACCACGAAGCGTCGCATCCGGTGCAGCGGCGCGTGCTCGCCGAGGTCGCGCGGTGGGCGGAGGTCCCGGAGAAGCAGATCGACGTGGGAGTCGACGGCTGCGGCGTGGCGACGTTCGCGGTTCCGCTCGAAGCGCTGGCGGGCGCGGTCGCGCGCTTCGGGGCCGTGGCCTGGAGCGCCGAGCGGATCGTCACGGCGACGGCGGGCGCCGGCGAGGCCGATGCGGCGGGCGGTGGCGCGCCGGAGCGTGGCGCGGAGGCCGCAGCGCGGATCGTGGCGGCGATCCGGCGGCACCCGGAATACGTTGCGGGCGCGGACCGGCTCTGCACGGATCTGACGCGCGCGACGGAAGGTCGGGTCGTGGCGAAGATCGGGGCGGAGGGGGTATACGTGGCCGCGGTGCCGGCGGAGGGGGTGGGCATAGCGTTGAAGGTGGAGGACGGGGCGCGGCGCGCGGTCGAGCCGGCGCTCCTCGGCGTGCTCCGGGAGCTGGGGCTGATCTCGGCGGAGGAGTACGACTCGCTCGAGCGGTACGCCGAGCCGGTGCTCACGAACACGAGGGGCGAGGCGGTCGGCGAGGTCCGTGCGGTGGTCGCGCTGGAGGCGGCGCGTGGATGACGTCGTGCGCACCCTGGTCGAGGTGTCCGCGGCGCTCGGCGCGGGCGACCGCCAACGACTGGAGGCCGCGCTCGGCCGCGCGGCCGAGGTCGCGGACCCGGCCGCCGTCGAGGAGGTGCTCATCCAGAGCTACCTCTTCGTGGGCTATCCCGCAGCGCTGAACGCGCTGGCGCTCTGGCGGGCGCACCGCGCGGAGCCCGCGGCGCCCGCGACGACGGACGATTGGGCCGCGTGGCGCGCGCGGGGCGAGCGGGTGTGCGAGGCGGTCTACGCCGGGCAATACGCGCGCCTGCGCAAGAACGTGGCGCGCCTGCACCCGGACATGGAACGCTGGATGCTGACCGAGGGCTACGGGAAGGTGCTCGGCCGGCCGGGGCTGGAACTGAAGGTGCGCGAGCTGTGCATCGTCGCGCTGCTCGCCGGGCAGGATGCGGCGCCACAGCTCCACTCGCACCTTCGCGGCGCGCTGAACGTGGGAGCTTCGCCGGAGGAGGTCGAGGCGGCGTTGGAGGTGGCGTGCGGAGCGGTCGCACCGGAGCGGGCGGCGGCGGCGCGAGAGGTTTGGGACGCGGTGCGTCGCCGGTGGGACGAGCGCCGTCGGACTGATTGAGGATGGAGCGGGGATGTTCGTCGATTACGCGGTGATCAACGTGTACGCCGGCACGGGCGGCTCGGGCGCGGAGGCGTGGCGGCGGGAGGCGGGCGTGCCGCGGGGCGGGCCCGCGGGCGGCGACGGCGGCAAGGGCGGCGACGTGATCCTGCGCGCCGATCGTCAGCTCAGCACGCTCCTCGACTACCGGTACCAGCAGCACTACCGGGCGGAGCGGGGCCAGCACGGAATGGGGAAGAACCGAACGGGCCGGGACGGCGCGGACCTGGTGCTCAGGGTCCCGTTGGGGACGGTGGTCAAGGATGCGGACACGGGCGAGCTCCTGGGCGAGCTCGTCGAAGACGGCGAGGAGCTGATCGTGGCGAAGGGCGGCCGCGGCGGTCGCGGGAACGCGGCATTCGCCACCGCCACGCGGCAGGCGCCGACGTACTGGGAACCGGGTGCGGAGGGAGAGGAGCGGCGGGTCGCGCTGGAGCTGAAGCTGATCGCGGACGTGGGTCTGGTCGGTCAGCCGAATGCGGGGAAGTCGACGCTGCTGGCGTCGATCTCGGCGGCGCGGCCGAAGATCGCGGACTATCCGTTCACGACGCTCGAGCCAAACCTGGGCGTAGTCCAGCTTCCGGGTTCGCGGACGTTCGTCGTCGCCGACATCCCGGGGATCATCGAAGGCGCACACGAGGGACGCGGGCTCGGGCTGCGCTTCCTCCGCCACATCGAGCGCACGCGCACGCTGGCCTACCTGATCCCGGTGGACTCGCCGGACGTGCAGGCGGAATACGAGCTGCTGCGCGAGGAGCTGCGGTCGTACTCTCCGGAGCTGGCGGAGAAGCCGCACTGCGTGGTGCTGAGCAAGACGGACGTCCTGGGCCCGGACGACTCCCCGCCGACGATCGATGCGCCGGACGCGTGGGGCGTGTACGCGATCTCGGCGGTGAGCCGCAAGGGCCTGGGCGAGTTGCTCGAGGGGTTGTACGAGCACGTCCGCGAGGCGATCGAAGCGGCGTGGGAGGAGGAGCCGCAGCCGGAGACGTATCGGCCGTAGCCGGGTTCGGTATGCGGCCGTCGTGAGCAGGTGGCCGGCTGCCAGGATCCTGTCATGCGACGTACCGTCCGTGGGCACGACGGTCGCGGCCGCGTCCCCCGCGGCGCGGGGGCGTTCTCGCACTGCGACGAACCCTTACGGAGGCCGAGTCGATGAGCGAACTCGCCCGGTTGGATCCGGAGGAGCTCCGCGCACTCCTCCACCTGCGCGCACTCCCGGGGGTCGGAGACCTGACGTTCGCGGCGCTGCTCGGGCGGTACGGCAGCGCGCGAGCCGCGCTCGACGCGCCGGCCGACGAACTGGGCGCGCGGGCGGCGGCGGAGCGAGGGAGCCGTCGCGTACTCGGCCACGTGGAGCGGGCGCTCGAGACGATCGAGCGCGACGGGATCGTGGTCATGCCCCGAGGCCATGCCGCATACCCCCCTGAACTGGAGCACCTCCACGACCCGCCCGCTCTCCTCTTCGCGCGAGGTCGGCTGGAACTGCTGGGCCGGCCTGCGCTCGCGGTGGTCGGCGCGCGCCGGCCGACGGCGGACGGCGTGGCCGCGGCGCGGCTGCTGGCGGGCGAGCTGGCACGCGCGGGGATCGTCATCGTGAGCGGGATGGCGCGCGGGATCGACGCCACGGCGCACGCGGCGGCGGTCGAGCACGGGACGATCGGCGTGCTGGGGTGCGGTGTCGACGTCGCCTATCCGAGGGAAGAGGCGCGGCTCTTCGAGCGGGTGGCGGCCGAGGGGCTGCTGCTCAGCGAATTCCTTCCGGGCGAGCCGCCGCAGTCATACAACTTCCCGCGCCGCAACCGGATCCTCGCGGCGCTCTGCGTGGGCGTGCTGGTGGTCGAGGCCGCCGACAGGAGCGGTGCGATGATCACTGTCGACCACGCGCTCGATCTGGGCAAGGAGGTGTTCGCCGTGCCCGGCCCGATCGTGCGGGCGACGAGCGCGGGGACCAACCGACTGATCCAGGACGGCGCAACGATGGTCGTGCGCGCGGCCGACGTGATCGAGCCGCTCGTCGAGAGCGGGAAGATCGCGATCGCAGCGCCGCCGCCACCCACCGCCGAGGCGTGGGAGACGCCTCGCCCCGAGGGCCTCACCGCCGCCGCGAACTCGCTCTGGAACGCGCTCGACCGGGACCCGCGCCACGTGGACGCACTCGCTTCCGAGTCCGGGCTTTCGGTGCCCGAGGCACTCGCTGTGCTTTTGGAGATGGAGCTGAAGGGGTTTGTGAGGCAGGTGGGGGGGATGATGTTTGTTAGGGGGTAGGTCCTGGGTATCAGGTATCAGGTATCAGGTATCAGGTGCCAGGTGCTAGGTGTGAACCGCACCGGGTTCGTCGGAGACCTGCTTACTTGAGTGGCACCGGTTCCGGC
>CAYPGK010000008.1:0-5636 GCA_964410055.1 uncultured Gemmatimonadaceae bacterium
CCCGGTTTCCGCGCTGAGAACGCGGCGTCCTAGGCCACTAGACGATGGGGGCGTAACATCACCGCGGCGCCTCGTCCCGGGAACCGGGCATTAGCGCCGCAGGACGTTAAATATAACAAAACGGCGTGGTTGGTCAACCCCCGGCGGGGTGTGTGAAGGCGAGTCCGGGACATGACGTCGGGCAGACGAACTCGCTGACGAGCTCGCTCGCCGCCCGCCCGCGGGGTGCGCCGGGCCCAGCGGAGGCCGCACGTAGATCGAGGCATCACAGCCCGCGTGTGCCGGGGGCGCGCGGTCGCGGGCGCCCGCGCGGGGAACAACCGCTCTACTCTCATCGTAACACGTTGTCAGATTGGGGTTTCGGCCCGGTTTCCGGGCATCTCTCCCATTAGGTCCACGGATCCCATCGACAGGGTTTGACCCCCGGCTCGCGTGATGGGGCGCGGCCGGGCTCGCGAAGGAGCGAAGTCCGCTGGAGCACCAATCCGCATCCCTCGGATCGAGGCGGCGCCCTTGGCGACGTCCGGCGTTCCTCGTGCTGGGCGCGGCCGTCGGCGTGCTGCTCGGGTTTGCGCGGCCTGCGCACGGGCAGACGGCGGGGTACGCGGTGTCTTCGCACGGGGCCGAGGCGCGGGTAACGCCGCCGGTAGCGATCAAGGGGCTCGACGTGCGGCCGATGGTGCCGCTGGAGTTCAGTCGCGCGTGGCTGGCGAAGGCGGAGCGGGTGCGGCGGATCCGCGCGGAGCTGCGGGCGCAGGGCAAGCTGGACGGCGCCGAGCCGGAGGCGCTGGCCGAGGAGGGCGCTGCGCTGTCGGGGACGTTGCGCGTGCCAGTGATCCCGGTGCGCTACTCGGACGTGCCGGCGCCGTTCGGGGTGGAGGTGCTCGCGGATCGGCTGTTCGGCCCGTCGCGGGGCGACACGGTGAGCTTTTCGGATTACTGGCGCGAGGTCTCGGGCGGGCTGCTCGAGGTGGAGGGGGTTGTGACGCCGTGGGTGAAGCTGAAGCGCCCGGCTCGGCACTACCTGGCGTCGGACCGCTACGCGTGGGCGAGCTTCGGCCGGGTGGTCGACTTCCGGGAGGAAGCGATCCTTGCCGCGGATGAATGGATCGACTTCGGCCAGTTCGACAACGACGGCCCGGACGGGATCCCGAATTCGGGAGACGACGACGGCTACGTCGATTTCGTCGCTCTGGTGTACGCGACGGACTGCAACGGCGACTGGCGGAACGGCGCGATCTGGCCGCACCGCGGCGCGATGGAGCCGATCGAGACGAACGATCCGGCGGCGGGCGGCGGGCGGATCAAGATCGCGGACTACGTGATCCTGCCGGCGACGGGGACGGGGAGCTGCGAGCCGCTCCACATCGGCGTTCTCGCGCATGAGACGGGTCACGCGCTCGGGCTGCCGGACCTCTACGACTACGACGGCAGCTCGCAGGGGATCGGCGCGTGGGGGCTCATGGGCACGGGGAGCCACCACGAGCGTCATTCACCGGCGCATCTGAGTGCGTGGTCGAAGGAACAGCTCGGCTGGGTGCGGGTGGACTGGCTGAAGGAGCCCCTCGACTCGCTCGAGATCCGGCCGGTCCAGGAGAGTCGCACCATCTATCGCTACGACATCCCGGGCGCGCCGAACCAGTATCTCCTCTTCGAGAACCGCCAGAGGCAAGGCTCGGACCGGGGCCTGCCGGGCTCCGGGCTCCTGGTCTGGCAGGTGGACTCCGACCGCGCCGAGATGGGCGCGTGGAACAGCGACGAGGACCATCCGGCGGTCGGGCTCGTGGAAGCGGACGGCCGTCGCGACCTGAGGCGGGGCCGCCCCGCGGGCCCGGGCGACCCGTTCCCGGGCTTCACCCGGCAGGAGGTCTTCGAGCTCGCGGGCAACCCGCCGCTGCGGCTTTCGGAGATCCGGGAAGAGGCGGGCGTGATCACGACGCGCGTCGAGCTCGGCTTCACGGGCCCGGCGCTGGTCGCCGAGCCGGCGGAGGTGCGCCTCGCGGCCGCGCCCGGTGATGGCCCCGCCTCGCGGCTGGTCGAGGTCCGGCGCGTCGGCGGCGGCGGGGGGAGCTGGAGTGCGCGGTCGACGGCGCCGTGGCTGGAGGCCCGAGCCGTCGGCGATATGCTGGCGCTCACCGCGGATCCGAGCGGCCTCGCGCCCGGCGTCCACCTGGACACCGTCGCCCTCGAGTTCAACCGGTCGGAGGTCGAAGGAGCGGCCGGGAAGGTGGTGGTCGAGTTCCAGGTGGCCGCGCCGGACGCGCCGGACGTGGTCGCGACCGGGCTCCCGTGGGGCTGGGGCGTAGCCGTGCGGTCAGGACGGATCTTCCAGGCGAGCTACGGCTGGGACCCGCTCGGGATGCGCCCCCGGCCGCGGGTGCTCCATCTGCCGGATACGGACCCCCACCTCGAGACGCTGGCGCGCCTGCCGGCCGAGGCGTTGTACCAGCCCGTGCCCGCACCCGGCGGCGGCGTCTACGTCTTGGCCCGGGCGCTGGGCAGGAACTTCCTCTACCGCGTGCGGCCGAACGGACACGCCGAGGTCGTCGCATCCGTCGAGGGCGACGCGCCGGCCTACGGCGCGGCTGCGCTGCGCGACGGGAGCGTACTCGTCGCCGATTGGAGCGGCAGGATCCTGCGCATCACGCCGGACGGCGAGGTGATCCCGTGGACGGCGGTGAATGCTGGGCTCTACCAGATCGCCGTCGACAGCCTGGCCACGATCTACGCGGCGGCGCACTCCGGCGACGTGCTGCGGATCAACGGGGACGGGTCGGTTAACGTGATCCCGACCGGCTTCGGCGCGGGGCGGCTGGTAGCGGTCGCGGCCGCGCCGTCAGGGACGGTCTACGCCGCAGAACGGGGCGGCGCTGGCCGGGTGCTGCGGATCGAGGAAGGCCAGCCGCCGCGTGTCATGGCGCGCTTCGACGGCGCCGAGTTCTACGGCCTCACCGTCGACGGCTCGTTCCTCTACGCGCTCGACCTGCGCGGCCGCCAGCTCCTGCGCTTCCCGCTGACCGGCGAAGCACCTGCGACGGAGGTCGTGGCCGATCCGGATGCACCCGAAGCTGCGGCTCCGCCGCCACCGGGCATGCCTTCGGAGCCGCCGCCGCAGAACTGACCCGGCGGCTTCCAGTCGCTCGGGGACCGGTCGTCACCGGCGCACTGCTGGGGGCAAATCGTGCAGCGGCGCCCTATTCGGGTGCCGGGGCCGCCTCGGCACCTGCCCCGGCACCACCCGCCACCACCCCGGCCCTCTCCCGGCCTGCGGCGACGCCCGTGCCGGCCTCCAGCCGCTCGGCGACCGCCCAGGCGAGGAGCGGGATCATGATCTCGTGGTGCCCGGTGATCTGGTAGCCGACGCCGCCGCCGGTCCTCGTCGGCCGCTCGACGACGTTCATGCGCGGACGGTAGTGGCGCAGCATGTCGAAATCTGCGGCCGTGAAGGCGCGCGGACGGCCGCCGTGCACGTTGCGGCAGATGGTGAGCGCCTTGAGGAAGACCTCGGGCATGACGACGGCGGAGCCGATGTTCAGCACCACGCCGCCCTCGAGCCGGGCGAGGTGCGCGGACAGACGGCGGAAATCGGTGTAGCTCGTCTGTCCGACCGCCGCGCCGTCCGTGGCCGGGTGCTGGTGGATGATCTCAGCGCCGATCGCGGCGTGGACGGTGAAGTCGATCCCCGCGCGTCGCGCGGCAAGGAGCAGTGACAGCTCGGGGTGGCGCAGGTCGTCCCGCGCCTCGAGCGCGCGGGCCAGGGATTCGCCCAGACCCCAACCGTTGCGCGCGCCTTCGCGGATCGCCTCGTTCATCTCGCGCCCGGTCTCCTCGGCCATGCCGAAGCTGCCGTCCGCGAGGCCCGCCTCGACGTCCTCGCTCGTCCCGCCCCAGCGCGTCATCTCGTAGTCGTGGATCACGGCCGAGCCGTTCGAGGCGAGGTGCGTGATGACGCCGCGCTCGATGAGGTCGATCAGGACCGGGCCGAGCCCCGTCTTGACCACGTGCCCGCCGAGCATGCAGACGACGGCGTTCCCCGCACGCGCGGCGTCCGCCACCGCGTCGACGACCGCGCGGAAGCTCCGCGCCTGGAGGATGTCGGGGAGAGAATCGAGGAAGGCGGAGAAGCTGCGGTCGCCCGCGGGCGGCCGCGCGAACTCCTCCGCCCGGACCTTGTTCGGCCGCTCCGTCACGGGCACGGTGCGGACGCGTGTGGTGTCGATCCCGCCGTCGGGTGCGTTCACGTGCCGGAATCTCTGGTTGCTGCCGTGCCCAGCCGCTCGCCCGGCGTGTACGAGTCCAGGTGCAGACTCAGGTTGCCGATCACCGGGACCTTCGACTTCATCTGGACCAGGAGCCGCTGCTCATCGTCGGTGAAGTACACCTCCGCCTCGCCGCCCTCGCCGAAGAGCCCGTCCGTCTTGATGATCGGCCGCACGACGATCGTCTCGAACGTGCCCGCCGGGACGGTGATCGTCTCCTTGCGCAGCACCTGCAGCGTGACGGGGTTGCCGTCTTCCTTGTAGTAGCGGTCGAAGGTGTAGGTCTCTCCGACCTCGAGCGGGAGCGTGCGCACGAAGTAGAGGAAGGAGACGTCGTCGAGCGGCTCGTCGGTCGCGAGCTCGCCCCCGCCCTCGCGGTCGAGGCGCTCGTAGCGGCGCTCTTCGGGGAAGAAGTCGAAGATGCGATGCCGCTTGAATTTGACCTCCTTCTGGTCCTGCTCGAAGCGCCGTGCGACGAGGTGCGAAACGTCGAGCCAGGATTGCAGCCGGTCGTCGACCTCGGCGAAGAGGACCTTCCCCTTCAGGTCGAAGCGGAGGTGGTAGGTGGGGCGGCCATGGATCGTGTCCACACCGACGACCTCCATCGAGCCCTCGCCTACGGTGCCGAAGATACCGAGCCGGACCTTGTAGCCGAGGCGCTCGCCCGGCCCGAACGGCACGGCCGCGATGGGCGGATCGGGCCGCTCGGCCGTGACCGGAACACCGGCTGCGGACTGCGAATCCGCGGGCACCGTCGCCGCGAGGAGGACCGCCAGCGCGATCCCGGTGGTTCGGATCAAAGAAAGCAATGTACTGCTACTCCTTGGGCTTTTCGGACTCCTTCACGACCTCGGAAGCACCCTCCGCGCCGGAAACGTTCTTCCTGGCCGCGCTCCGCCCGGAGCCGCCGCGGCGGCCGCCTCGACGCCCTCGACGGCGAGGCGCGGAATCGCTCGACGACGTGGCTTCGCCCGCCGGCGAGTCCCCGCTCGGACTCGAAGAGGCGGCTTCGGTCGCCGGCTCGGCTACACTCGAGGGAGCCGCCGCGCCTGCCGACGCGGCCTCTCCACCGGCGGCGCCTTCCGCGCTGCCCTCGGCCGGTGCGCCCTCCTGGCGTGCGCCGGTCCGACGCGAGCGCCCGCCGCCCGACCGCCTGCCTCGCGACCTCCGCGCCGGCGCCCTGCCACTCGCGTCGCCTGCAGCGGTCTCCGTCGCAATGTCCGAACCCGTCGCCACGCTGCTCGAGGCGGGCTCGTTGGAGGCGGCGGCGTTGGCTGCGGCGTCGTTCGGGGCAGCGTCCCTTGGGGCGGTCTCGCTCGCGGCAACGGCCCTGGGGGCGGCCTCGCTCGGGGCGACGTCGCTCGCAGCCGCATCGCT
>CAYPGK010000008.1:5736-52639 GCA_964410055.1 uncultured Gemmatimonadaceae bacterium
CAACGGCCCTGGGGGCGGCCTCGCTCGGGGCGACGTCGCTCGCAGCCGCATCGCTTGCCGCCGTGCGCAAGACTTCTTCCGCTCTCGCTTCGCCACGCCTCGCGCCACTCCTCCGCCCCCGACCGCCCCGGCTCCGGGACGGACGCGCCTCCGCCGCGCGGGCGTCGGTGCTGCGCCCCTCGTCGCGCCGGGCGGACGCGCCCCGCTCCTCGTTCCGTTTCCGCTCGCCGTTGCGGGCGCCGCGGGCACGGCGTCCGGTCGAGGATCCCGCGGCGCGGCGGTCACGGCCGCCGGTACCGCGTGCCCCTTCGGGCCGCGCGACGAGCGGTGCGGCGGCGCGCACCTCCAGCTCGGTGGCGTCCAGCGGCTCGGCGTGCGCGCCCCCGGCGCGGGCCGCACCCTTGCCGTTCTTCCCGGCGGTGCGGATGAAGCGGACGACGTCGCGTCCGGCATCGAGGGCGCGGAACCGCGTGGGCCGGGCGCGGCGGTCGTAGCGCAGCGTGACCGGCGTCTCCTCGACCCGCCGCGCGTAGGGTGCCACCGCGCGCAGCAGCGCCGCATTCGCCGCCCACCCTTCCCAACCGCCGAGGAGCGCGTCGGGGCGGGCCTCGACCGCCTTCTTGATGGTGAACAGCCGGTACGCGCGGAACCCGGAGATCGGGTCGGTGACCTCATCCGGCCACTTCATGCGGCGCAGCAGGAAGCGGAGCACACGCCACGTCCAGCGCACGGCGCGCGGCGCACCGGCGAGCCCAGGGCCCATGTTGCTCGTCACGATGTCGGCGCCGCCTTCGATCCGCTTGACGAGCGTCGGGATCTCGTCCGGCTCGTCGGTGAAGTCGGCCTGGAGCGTAACGACGACGTCGCGTTTCGGGTACGTGGAGCGCCGCACCGCTTCACGCAGCAGCATCTCGAGCGAGGCGGCGTACCCCCGGCGCCGCGGGTTGCGGAAGATCGTCAGCGGCAGGATCCGAGTGTACGGCTCCAGCACCTCCTGCGTCTCGTCCGTGGAGGCGTCGTCGGCGACGAGGATCTGGTAATCGCGCTGGAAGTCCGCCATGACGTTGCGGATCTTCCAGAGCATCACCCCGATCGTGCGCTCCTCGTCGTGGGTCGGAATGCAAATGTAAATCAAAGTCGCTCGGGCCTTTCCGATCTCATCCCATGGGCCGCTCCCCGGACGCTCCGGGTCCGGCGGTTATACCGGATGCCCGGCCAGCCAGTTCCTCGGGCGGCCGTGTCTTCCACCTGCGATGATGCCAGAAATACTGCTCGGGCGCAGCGCGGATCGCCGCCTCGAGCCGGGCCGTGAACGCGGCGGTGAGGCAGCGGACGACCTCCTCCGCATCGCCGTCGCGCTCGACCTCGACCGGCTCCAAACGGACGTGGTAGCCGCCCGCGGGCGTGCGCAGCGCCGTACCCAAAAAGAGGGGGGCACCGGTGCGGAGCGCAAGCACGGCGGGTCCGCGGTGCGTCGACGCGAGTCGGCCGAAGAAGGGGACGAAGACGCCGGCACCGCGCGCGTCCTGGTCGGCCACCAGTGCGACGACGCGCCCCTCGCGCAGCGCGCGCAGCCCCTCCTTCGTCGCGCGGCGGCGTTCGATGATCCGCATCCCGAGCCGCTCGCGCGCCGCCACGATCTCCCGGTCGAAGAGCGGATTCGACTGCCGCTGCGCGACCCCATCGATCGGGATGCCTCGTGCGGCCAGCGCAGCGCCGCCGATCTCCCAATTGCCGAAATGCCCGGTCACGAGCACGAGCCCGCGGCCTTCCGCGAGTGCGGCACGGAACGCCTCCAGCCCCTCCACCTCGGTGCGGGCGACGACGTGTTCGCGGCTCAACGCAGAAAGCCGGATCATCGCCGCGCCCTCGCGGCCCAGGTGCGCGTACGCCGCCGCGGCCGTCCGCCGCACCCACGCCTCGTCCCGCCCGGGGAACGCTAGCCGGAGCTGCGACTCGACCAGCCGCCGCCGGATCCCGAGCGGCCGGTACGCCAGCCGGCCCAATACGGCGAGGAGGCGGCTGGATCCGGCGTCGCCGAGGAGCCGGGCCGCGCCCGACGCGCCGCGGAACGCCAGGTACTCCAGCCGATGCCTGAACGTGGGCACGCGTTCGCTCATCGCCCTTCGACCAGCTCGCGGTACACGGCGAGCGTCCGCTCGACCGTGCGCTCGATCGCGTAGTCCTCGAGGCGCCGGCGCTGCGCGGCGGTGATCGCATCGCGGAGCGCGGGCTCGTCGCGGAGGCGGCGGACCGCGGCGGCGAGGGCCGCGGCGTCGCCAGGGGCGAAGAGGCACGCGCCCGCGGCGGCGTGGATCGGGGCGAGGACCTCGCGCGAGCCGGCCGCATCCGCGCCCACGACCGGGACGCCGGCCGCCATGGCATCCAGCACGCTCGTACCGAGCGGCTCATCGGGCGAGGTAAAGGCGAAGACGTCGAACTCGCGCAGCGCGCGCCTCGCGTCCGGGATCTCGCCGGTGAGGTGCACCCGTCCGGCGACGCCGTGCCTCTCGATCTCCGCCTCGATTGCCGACCGCTGCGGCCCCTCGCCGATCACGACCCAGTGCGTGTCCGGGAGTTGCGCGGCGGCGGCCGGGATGACCGTCTGCCCCTTGTAGCGGTGCAGGTGGCCGATGTTGCCGATGACGAACGCGTCGCGGCCGAGGCCGAGCCGTGTGCGGAGAGGCGGATCGAGCGGCGGCCCTGCGGCGACCTCGTCGGCATCGATCCCGGACCAGACGTCGCGGACCCGCGCCGGGTCGACGCCGCTCCGGAGCAGCGCTTCGCGGACGGTCCCCGAGATCGCGATCACGCGGTCGGCCAGGTTCCACTTCCGGGCGGAGGTCGGGAAGTGGACCCTCCTCGCTGCAACGATCGGCACGCGTCGCAGCCGGGCAGGGAGGATCGCGACCTGGAGCGCGTGGGCATCATGCGTGTGGACGACGTCACGGCCGCGGAGCGCGCGGGTGATCGCGAGCGCCGCCCTCGGGTCCGCTCCGCCGCGCCAGGCGACGCCGCGCACGGGCAACCCCTCATCGGCGAGGCGTCGCTCGAGCGGGCTGCCCGCAGGGCAGAGGCAGAGCTGCCGCACGCCGCGCTCGGCGAGCCCGTGCATCAGGAGCCGGACCTGGTTCTGCCCGCCCGCCCAGACGCGCCCGGCGTCGAGGTGCAGGACGGAGAGAGGCGCGGTACTCACGGGAGCGCCTCCACGCGAGGGTATCCAGAAGCGGCGCTCACGCGAGAGTGCACGCGCGGGCGGACACGGGGCGCGACGCTCAACGGAACACCTCCGCACGACCGCGCCGGAGCGCACCCGGCCGGCCCGCATCGCGCCGCCGCCCCGCGACCTCCTCCAGGATCGCCCAGACCTCGGCGGCCGCGCGGTCCCAATTGTAGTACGCCTCGACCGCGCACCGGCCGGCGCGGCCCATCGTGCGGCGGAGCGTATCGTCGTCGAGGAGTCGGACGAGCGCATCCGCGGTCGCGGCCGCGTTGCGAGGCGGGACAAGGAACGCCGTCTCGCCGTCGCGCACCGCATCCGCCACGCCGCCCGAGTCCCCCGCGACGACGGGGATCCCCGCGGCCGCGGCCTCGCAGAAGACGATCCCGAACCCCTCGACCTCGTCGTCGTCCGGCTCTTCGCGGACGGGAAGGACGAAAACGTCGGCGGCGGCGTAGAGGGCGGGGAGCTCGGCGTCGTCGACCGCGCCGAGGAAATGGACCCGCTCCGCGACGCCGAGCTCGGCCGCGAGCCGCTCGAGCCGCGCCCGTTCCGGCCCGTCCCCGGCGACGACGTAGGCCAGGTCGGGTCGCTCGGCCGCGAGGCGGGCAAGCGCTTCGAGCGCCGTGTCGATCCCCTTGCGCGCCATGAGGCGAGTCACCGAGAGGAGCACCCGGCGTCCATCGAGCCCCAGGCGATGCCGCCACTCCCCTGCCCCCGGCGCGTCCGGCCGGAAACGGTCCGGGTCGGTCCCGGGGTGCGCCACCCGGACCCGCCCGGCCGGGTCGATGCCGAGCGTCTCGAGCAGCCGCTCCGCGCGCTCCGCCGTCGCTCGCGAGTTCGCGATGACCGCCGCCGCCCCCCCGAGGATCCACCGCCCGGTCGTCCGACCCTTCCACGAGCGCGCGGCCTTGCGCTCCTCCTTCATCAGGTCCTT
The DNA here is from genome assembly GCA_964410055.1 of uncultured Gemmatimonadaceae bacterium. Classification (GTDB taxonomy): domain Bacteria; phylum Gemmatimonadota; class Gemmatimonadetes; order Longimicrobiales; family RSA9; genus CALBZE01. Next base: position 9,894 of record CAYPGK010000008.1, read on the forward strand.
GCCGTGCACGTAGATCACGTACGGCACGCCCGTGCGCCCGTGCTGCCAGGCGGCCACGTACCCCGTCGGGCGGATGTTGCCGACCTGGAGGAGGTCGACGTCGCCCGCAGCGAGCCGGCGCCCGGTCCAGCGCGCCCAGCGCACCACCCGGTCGACCCGCTTCGCCTCGCGCATCGTGAAGGGGAGGCGGTGGAGGGGGTAGGGCACGGCGCGGCGCGTGACCGGCTCCGCGGCGCCGGGCGCCGGGGCGGCGACAACCGGGCCCGCACCCGAGCCGCCCGAGCCTGTTCCCGCCATACCTGCGGACGAACTCGGGCCCGCACTCGCGCCCGCCCCGCCCACCCGCACCGTCACCACCTCGACGCCCCCCGCCGGGAAGCGTGTGCACAATTCGCCGTAGAGTCGTGCGATCCCCCCGAGGTCCGGAGGAAAGTCCTGCGTCAGGAAGAGCGTCCTCACCGCTGGAGCCAGAGCATCTTCGCCGCGAGGACCAGGAAGCCGGAGATCACGCCGAGAGCGAACTCGTACTCCCGGTGCGAGAAGTAGCGGCGCAGCATGAACTCGGTGGCGTGCGGCTCCATCGGTACGTAGGGTCGCAGCCGCGGCACGAAGAGGGGGACCGCCGCGGCGTAAGCGCGGTACCGTTCGCCGAAGAGCTCATCGAGCCGCCGCTCCTCGGCTCGCATGGTGCGACCGTAAACGACGAGGAAGAAGAGCACGAAGATCGCCAGGAACGGCCACGACCCGCCGGCGATCGTCACGCCGATCCCGACGAGGAACGTCCCCAGATAGAGCGGGTTGCGGGTGTGCGCATAGGGCCCGCCGGTCGTGAGGACGTTGTTCTTCCGGATCGTGCCGGACGCCCACGTGCGCAGCAGCGCACCGGCCGCGGCCGGGACGAGCCCGATCAGGAGCAGCGGCACCGTCGGGCGCGCCGCGATCAGGAAGATCGGGACCATGAGCCAGGGCGCCCGGAGCCGGATCCAGTGCCACGGCACCGTCCAGCCTTTCCTTGCTCGAGCGGAGCCGACCGTCGAGGCGGGCGGCTGCGCCCCGTTCCGTGCCTCGGCGTCCACCGACTCCGCGCTCCGCGGCGCCGCCGAACGCGTCGTCGTCTTCCGCTCACTGACTGCCGTCGAACTTCGGGTCAAGCGTCCACTCTCCGTCCGGTGTCGGTGACTTCCTTGCGCCGCCTCGCCCGCCGCAGTGCATCCGTGTACAGGTCCACGGTCGCGCGGGCGGCGCGGTCACGGGTGAAATAGGCCTCCAGGCGCCGTCTCCCGCGCCGGCCCAGCGCCTCGGCGGCCGCCGGGTCGCCAAGCAGCGGCTCGAGCGCGTCGGCGAGCGCATCCGCATCGCCGGGCGGGACGAGCACGCCCGCGCCGTCGTCCAGCAGCTCCGGCAGCGAGCCGACCGCCGAGGCGACGACCGGTCGGGCGAGCGCCATCGCCTCCAGCGCGACGCGGCTCACCGCCTCCGAGCCCGTCGACGGGACCACGACCACGTCCAGCGCCTCGAGGAGCGGCCGCACGTCCGGGAGCCGGTCCAGGAAGTGGACGCGGCCGGCGATGCCGTGCTCCTCGGCGCGCCGCTCCAGCCCCGCCCGCGCCACGTCCCACTCCTCGCCGGCGATCACGAAGTGCGCATCCGGCCGCCGGGCCGAGAGCCGGGCCGCCGCATCGACGAAGACGTCGTGCCCCTTGACCGCCGTCAGGCGGCCGACCACGCCGACGAGGGGTCCGCCACCGAGCCGCGCCCGGAGCGCCGCCGCCTCCGCACGCGCCGCGCCGGGGACGAACTGATCCACCACCACGCCCGGGTAGACGACGCGGACCCGGTCGCGGCCGACGCCCAGCGCCGCGAACTCCGCGCACATGAAGCCGGCCGCCGCGCCGATCGCGTGGGCACCGTGGCGGTGGAGCAGCCGGTTCAGCCAGTGTCCCTTTGGAGCACGAATATCGCTGCGCGTGCGTACGACCGCCAGCGGCCGACCCACCCGGCGTGCGGCGATCGCCGCGGCGAGGAACCCCTCGGCGCGGTGCGCGTCGAAGACCTCGATCCCCTCGCGGCGCGCCAGCTCGACGATCGTGCGGACGCCGCGCAGGAGGCGGCCGGGCCCCGCCCGCTCGAGATGGAGATCGACGAGTCGAAGTCCCCGCGCCGCGGCTTCGCGGCCCGGCGGCGAGTCTGCCCGCGCCGCGAACCAGACGTCGTGCCCCTCCGCCGCAAGCGATTCGGCCAGCCCGACCGCGTGCCACGCGTTCGCGTTGAACCAGCGTACGTCGCAGAGGATCAGGATCTTCATCGGCCAGGAGCGTCGGCTCGGATGGAGCGGGGCGGCGACACGTGCGCCGATTGCGTGAGCGCGGCCTCTGCGGCTTCGAGGACCCGCTCGACCGTGATCGCTTCGAGCGGACGATCGGCACCCGCCGGCGGCTCGATCGCGACCTGGCCCGGCATCTCCGGGTTCGTCCACGCCGCGGCCAGGCCCGAGCGATAGTAGATCGTGACCGTCGCCGCGCCGGCCGCGGCAGCGACGTGCTTGGGACCGTTGTCGTTCCCGACCCACAACGCGCAACGCTCGTAGATCGCGGCGAGCTGACCCAGCGTGGTCCGGCCGTAGTCCCAAACGGCCGGCTCGCTCATCCTCTCCGCAACCTCCCGCGCCATGTGCTCCTCGCCCGGCCCGCTCGTGACCAGCAGCCGCCCCTCGAAACGGCGGGACAGGACATCGCCCACCGCGGCGTAACGATCCAGGGGCCAGATCCTGTGCGGCCACCGCGAGACGGGGGAGAGCACCGCCGCCGGCGCGTCCGCGGGCCACCCCAGCCGCTCCCAGAGCGCCGCCGCATACGCCCGGTCCGCCGGGCCAGGGTAGACCTCCAGTCGCAACGACCCCACGTCCACACCGATCGGCCGGAGCAGCTCGACCTTGTGCGCCGCCGAGTACCCGTACTCGCCCGAGTGGCGCAGACGGTGCGTGTAGCCGATCCGGTGCCGCTTGTCCCACCCGACCCGCATCCGCGCACGGGTGAGCCGGGCGAGGATCGCGCTGTGCGGCGTCGACTGGAAGTCCACGACGACGTCGTAACGATCCGCGCCGAACGACTCCCGCAGGAGCTCCGCCTCCGTCCGCCGCCGCTCGTAGTGCCGCACCCGCCGTAGCCAGGGGTTGCCCGCCAGGATCGGCGCGAACACCGGCCGTGTCAGGAAGTCGATCTCCGCCGACGGATGCGCCTCGCACAACGAACGGATCGCCGGCGTGCCGAGGAGCACGTCCCCGAGACGGCCGAGCTGGATCAGCAGGACCCTCATCCGGCGCTCCATGCATCCGTCGACGCCATCGCCGCCCCGGGCCCAATCAGCCAGCGGATCAGACGGGAGCGCAACGAGCGGACGAACAGCCGGTAACGCCTCGCCATTGCCCTTCCCACGACGGAACCTGCGCAATACTTGCCAGAAGGCTCATGAACACCGACCGCGCCACGTTACGGCCCTACCACTGCAGCCGGGTGCACCGCGTCGTCGAACTGCATGTCGTAGAGCCGGCGGAAGAGGCCGCCTTGCGCGAGCAGCTCCTGGTGCGTGCCCCGTTCGACGATGCGGCCATCGTCCAGGACCAGGATCAGGTCGGCGCGCTGCACGGTCGAGAGCCGGTGCGCGATCAGGAAGACCGTCCGCCCGGCGAAGAGCTGCTCGATCGCCCGCTGGACGAGCCGCTCGGACTCGGTGTCGAGCGCGCTCGTCGCCTCATCGAAGATCAGGATCGCAGGGTCCCGCAGCATCGCGCGTGCGATCGCGATCCGCTGGCGCTGCCCGCCGCTGAGCCGCGTGCCGCGCTCGCCCAGGATCGTGTCGTATCCGTCCGGGAGCTGGAGGATGAACTCGTGCGCGTGCGCGGCGCGGGCGGCCCGCTCGATCGCCTCCTGCGGCACGTCGGGCAGGCCGTAGGCGATGTTGGCGCGCACGGTGTCGTGGAAGAGGACGGTCTCCTGCGTCACGATCCCGAGCCGCGAGCGCAGCGAATGGAGCGAGAGGTCGCGCAGGTCCACGCCGTCGATCGTGATGCGCCCCTCAGTCGGGTCGTAGAAGCGGGCGACCAGGTCCATGAGCGTCGTCTTACCCGAGCCGCTCGGCCCGACCAGCGCGACGACCTGCCCGGCGCGGACCTTGACGTCGATCCCCTTCAGCACCGGCCGGCCCGGGACGTAAGCGAAGCCCACGTTCTCCAGCCGGATCGACTCCTTGACCCCTTCGAAGGTGCGCGCGCCGTCGCGATCGTTGATCTCGATCGGCGTGTCCAGGAACTCGAAGACGCGCTCAGCGCCGACTAGCCCCGGCTGCACGAGCGACGGGAACCGGGAGAGCCACTTCGCCGGCTGGTAGAGCTTCATGCTCAGCCCGAGGAACGCGATGAAGCTGGCCGCGTCCAGCGTCTGCTCGACCAGGACCATCCGGCTGCCGTACCACAGCAGCAGCACGGTCCCGAGCGCGCCCATCATCTCGGTGAGCGGGCTCATCAACACGCGCAGCCGCTCGGTGCGGACGAACGACTTGTAGTAGAACTGGGTGAGCTTGCGGAAGCGTTCGCGCTCGAACGCCTCCGCCGCCGTCGCCTTCACCAGGCGGATCCCGCTCACCGTCTCCTGCAGGTGCGACGAGACCTCGCCCGCCAGATTGAGCACGCGCCGGTCCCCGCGCTGGAGTCGCTTACGGATCCTGCCCCAGATCGCGAACATCCCCGGGAGCACGACCAGTGCGACGAACGTCAACTCGAGCGAGATCCCGATCAGGATGACGAGCGAGGCGACGATCTGGAGCGATGACGTCGCGAACTTCGCCAGGTTCTTCGTGACCAGGAGACGAAGCTGGTCGACGTCGCTCGTCATCCGCGAAATGACCTGACCGACCCGGGTACGGCCGAAGAAGCGCAGGTCGAGGTCGAGGAGGTGGGAGTAGACCTCGTTGCGCAGGTCGCGCGTGACCGCCTGCTCGAGCCGCACGACCAGGTACTGCTGGAAGAAATCGAAGACGTTCTTCAGGAAGAAGACGCCCAGGATGAAGAGGTTGATCGCTAGCAGCATCTCGTGCGGCGCCGCATCGGCCGGCACGAAGTACCCGAGCGTGTGGTTCAGGACCCACTCGATGAGCTCGTCGTCCCCCGTCAGCTCGAGCGGCCCCTCACCGAAGAGCGCCTTGGTGAACGGAATCAGCATGAGCAGGCTGAACGCGTCGAGCGCTGCGAACGCGGCTGTCGCGATCGCAGCGGCCACGCCCAGCCCGATGTAGGGCTTCAGATAGCCGAGGATCCGGCCGTAGAGACGCATGGATGCAACTCGTAGTAAATCTTCTCGTAGGCGTCGGCCTTGGCCGCGAGGCTGAAGCGACGGATCGCATCCTCACGCGCGGCCGCGCCCATGCGCCCGCGCAGCTCGGGGTCCCGGAGCAGCGCCGTGACCCGGGCGGCGAGCGCCCGCGTGTCCGGGTACGGCGCGAGATAGCCGGTCACTCCGTCATGCACGACCTCGGGCGAGCCGCCGCCGTCGAACGAGACCGTCGGCACGCCCATGGCCAGCGACTCGACCCGGCTCGTGCCGAGCGCCTCGTTCCAGCTCGTGTTGACCGTCAGGTCCATCGCGGCGATCAGCCGCGGCACGTCCGCGCGGTACCCCGCGAAGATGACCCGATCCGCTACGCCCAGCCCGCGCGCCTGTTCGATGAAGGGCGCGGCGTCCCCGCTCCCGACGGAGAGGAACCAGGCTTCCGGGACCTGGTGCAGCACCGCCGCGGCCATCTCGACGAAGAGGTCGTAACGCTTGTATGCGGCCAGGTTCGCCACGATCCCGACCAGCGGAGCGCCGGCCGGAATGCCGAACTCCTCCCGCACGCCCGCGCCGTCGACCCGGTCCGGATCGAAACGCTCAAGGTCCGCGCTCTGATACACGACCTCGATCTTCCGCGGATCGATCCGGCCGGTCCGCTGCATCATCTCCTTCACGAACTCGGTAATGGCGATGATGCGCTTGACTCGCCGGCTCCGGAACTTGATCGAATTGAAGACGTCCAGCGGGTACTGCATCCCGTGCGTGTGCAGCAGCGGCGGACTCCCCCGCAACCCGAGCGTGGCCAGGTAGAGGTGGTCCAGGGAACGGCCGCGGATCGCGTGCAGCGCGTCGAAGTCGCCTTCCCTTATGAGACGACGCAGGGCGGCCAGCGTATCGAACCGCGGGCGCTTGGCGAGGATCGGCAGACGCACGAGACGCGCGCCCGCCTCCTCCTCGAACCGCACCAGATCCAGCGACGGCGGGACCGGCTCGCGCGGCGCAGGCGCCGCCACCGTCACCGAATGGCCGCGGCGCACGAGCTCGCCCACGAGGATGAGGAGCTGGTTCGTCGACCCGCTGCCGAGCTTGGGATGCTGGTTCAGGTACAGCAGGCGCAACGGCGGACGCGTACTGCCGTCCGCCGTTCGACCCGCCTGCCGGTCCGCTGTCGGAGCCATCGTCGGCATGTCAGCTCCGCGCTCTCGGCGTGAGGACCGAGACCGGCAGGATCATCTCTTCCGGGCTCACGCCGCCGTGCAGGAACGAGCCCTTGTAGCGCGCCTGATACTCGCGCAGCTTCGTCGGGTACACGAAGAAATGGTCGTCCAACGCCAACAGGTAGTTCGTCGCCATCCGCCCGGGCGGGAAGCGGAGCACATGCTCGTCGTTCACGAAAAAGACCGCCTGTGGATCTTCCGCCCGCAGGTCCTGCCCGAACTTGTATCGAAGGTTCGTCGTCGCGTCCCGGCGCGCATAGACGGTGACCGGCCGCTCGCACAGGAGCGCGCCGTGGTCCGTCGTCAGCACGACCGGCACGCGCCGCGCGTACGCCTCGCGCAGGACTCGCCGCGCCGCCGACCGCTCGAACCACTGCCGCGTCAGCGCCCGCAGCGCCGCATCGTCGCGCGCGACCTCCTGCAGCACTGCCGATTCGCTGCGTCCGTGTGTGAGCAGGTCGACGAAGTTGAAGACGACCGCCGTCACCCCGCCGCCACGCAGCGCGCCCCGCACGCGCCCGACCAGATCGTCCGCATCCGCGTCCGTGAACACCTTCTCGTAGTGCACCGGCACGTCCCGACCGGTCAGGCGCAGGAGCTGCTCGCGCAGGAGCTCGTCCTCGAACGCGTTCCGGCTCCCCTCGTCGCTCGCCCACCACTCCGGCCGCCGCTTCGCGATCTCGTCCGGGAACTGGCCGCTGAAGAGCGCGTTCCGTGCATACGGCGTCGCCGTCGGAAGGATGCTGCAATAGAGCTGCTCGTCCAGGTCGAAGTCCGACGCGAGCAGCGGCCGGATCGCTCGCCACTGGTCCAGCCGCAGACAGTCGATCACGACGAAGAGAACCGCACCCGCATCCAGTAGCGGGACGAGACGGCGCTCGATCAGGTCCGTAGACAGCGGCGGCCGGTCCTCGGCCCGGCCGCTTCGCGCCACCCACTCGCCGTACGCCCGGCTGACGTACGCTCCGAACTGGCGACGCAGGTCCGCCAGGAGGGCGTGGACCGAGTCCGCAAGCCCGGTCTCGCCCGCCTCTCGGAGCCGCAGGTCCCAGTCGACCAGCTCGTCGTACAGCGCGAAATAGTCCGTCCAGTGCGACGCCTCGGCACACCGCCGCGACAGGTCGGGAAACCGGCCCGCGAAGTCCTGCGCCGCACGCTGCTGCTGGAGCTGTGTGCCTTCCAGCAGTCGCGTCACCACGCTCAACACCTGCCGGGGGCTCGCCGGCTTGACCAGATAGTCCTCGACTCGCCGGCCGATCGCCTCCAGCAGCGTCCGGTCCTCATCGGACTTCGTGACCATGACCACCCGCGAGTGCGGGACCTCACGACGCAGCGCCGCCAGCACCTCCAACCCGCTGCGACCCGGCATCTGCTCGTCGAGCAGCACCAGGTCGTAGCTCCGCGCACGGACCATCGCCAGCGCGTCGTCCCCATTCGCCGTGGTGTCGACTTGATAGCCGCGCTGCCGCAGGAACAGCAGGTGCGGCTCGAGCAGCTCGACTTCGTCGTCCACCCACAGGATCCTCTTGGCCACGGTCGACATGGTGCTTAAGTTAGAATCGCCGCAAGTTAGCGTCAATCAATGAAGATCCTGCTGATTCGTTTCTCCTCGATCGGCGACGTCATCCTCACGACGCCGCTCGTGCGCGCCCTGCGCGCCACGCACCCCGACGCCATCGTCCACTTCGCGACCCGGCGCGCCTGTGCGCCGCTCCTCGAGGGCAACCCCAACATCGACCGCGTCCTCACCCTCCCCGAAGACGACGACGGCGGGCTGCGCGCCCTCGCCCGGACGATCCGTGCCGAGCGCTACGACCACGTCCTCGACCTCCACGGCACGCTGCGCGCTCGCCTGCTCCGCCTCCTCGTCCCCGCCCCACGCTGGCGCGGCTACCGCAAGCACACGCTCCGCCGCTGGGCGCTGACCCGACTGAAACAAAATTGGTTCGGCGAGGTCGTGCCGGTGGCGGAGCGGTATTTCGATGCGGCGGCCGCGCTCGGCGTACGGCCCGACGGCGGGCCGCCGGAGGTGTTCCCGTCGGCCGGGGCGCGGGCGGCGGCGGCCGCGGCGCTACGGGAGGCCGGGCTGGGCGAGGGGGAGGCATACGTGGCGATCGCGCCCGGGGCGCAGCATGCGACGAAGCGATGGCCGGAGTCGTCGTGGGCAGAGCTGGCGCGGCGCATGGCGGAGGCGGGGCTCAGGGTGGTGGTAGTCGGCGGCCGTGAGGATGTGGAGGCGGGCGAGGGGATCGTGGCGGCGTCGGGTGCGGTGAGCGTGGCCGGGGCGCTCGACCTGCCGGGCTCGGCGGCGGTGCTCGAAGGCGCGCGTGCGCTCGCGAGCGGGGACACGGGCGTGATGCACCTTGCGACGGCGGTAGGTACGCCGGTGGTCGCGCTGTTCGGCCCCACGGTTCGGGAGTTCGGCTTCTTCCCGTACAGCGGCCGCGCCACGGTGCTGGAAAGTGATCTGCCGTGCCGGCCGTGCTCGACGCACGGCGGGCCCGCCTGCCCGCTGGGCCATCATGCGTGCATGAGGGGGATCGAGGTGGAGGAGGTGGCGGCGGCGGTCCTGGAGGCGATCAGGCGCTCTGCTTGACATCTCGGCGGCCGTCTCCGGCCGCGTCCACGGGGAGCCAGAGGGTGAACGTGCTCCCCTTCCCCACGTCGCTTTCGAGGGTGACATCGCCGCCAATGGCGCGGGCCATCCTTCGGCTAATGGCGAGGCCGATCCCGGCGCCGGCCTTCTCGGTGGGCTCGATGCGTGCGAACTCCTCGAAGATGAACGCCTGTTGGTCTTTCGGGATCCCGGCGCCCGTGTCCTCGACGTCGACGGCGACCCAGCGGCCCGGCCCGGGCGCTCCCCCGTCCGAGCGGACCGATGCACGGATCGAGATGCGGCCGTGGTCCGTGTACTTGGTCGCGTTGGAGAGCAGGTTGCCGAGGATCTGGCGGACGCGGGCGGCGTCGGTCTCGATCGTCGGCATGTCGCCATCGAGGTCGACGCTGACGGCGAGGCCCTTGGCCTCGGCTGCGGCGCGGTTCTCGTCGGCGGTCTCGCGAACGAGCTCGGCAATGTCGACGGGCTGGCGGTCGACCTCGATCTGCCCGGCTTCGGCGCGGGCCAGGTCGATCAGGTCTTCGATCAGGTTGAGCGCCGTGCGGATCGAGCGTCTGCTCCGGGACACGCCCTCTCGCTGCTCGGGAGAGAGGTCGCCTTTGACCCCCAGTTCCAGCAGCTCCAGGAACCCGTCGGCCGCGCCGAGCGGGTTCTTGACGTCGTGGCTGAAACCCCGGACGAGTCGGGCCCGGCTCTCCATGACGCGCTCGAGCTCGAGGCGGACCGCCTGCTCCTCGCGCGCCCGGCGCTCGGCCTCGGCGCGCGCTTCGTTGGCCTCCGCGAAGAGGCGGGCGTTGTCGAAGGAGAAGGCGACGCGCACGGCCAGCTCCTCGGCGACGGCCAGGTCGTCGTCGTCGAAGTGGCGCCCCGAGACGTCCATGGTGAGGACGATGATCCCGAGCGTGCGCCCTCGTGCAACCATGGGGACGGCGATGAGGGAGCTCATGCCGAGCCCGCGCAGCATGTTCAGGTGTCTTTCGTCCGCGGCGAGCCTCTGGAGCTCCTCGTCCGTGATCTCTCGGGCGAGCTCGGGGCGCGCCGTCTCGAGTACCCGGCGCTCGGCGGGGCTCTCGCTCGGCTCGATCGGCCAGCGCCGGCTCAGCTCCACCAGCGCCGCCTCCCGATCCGGGTCCGCGTGCGTGATGGCGAGACGTCGCGCGACGCCGTCCTCCAGCACGGTGATGAAGCAGCCGTCCGCGATCCCACGGGTGACGACGAGTCTCGCGATCTCCGGCAGCGACTCCTCGTAGTCCAGAGACGACGCCAGGATCCGGCCGGCTTCGGCGAGAAAGCGCTGCGACTCCTCCCGCCGCTTGCGCTCCGTGCTGTCGTCGATCAGGACCATGACGCCCAGGAGCTTGCCTTCCGCGTTCCGGACGGGCGCGGTCGAGACGCTGACGTCGATCCGTGAGCCGTCCTTGCGCAGCCGCTCCGTCTCCAGCCCGGTGAAGACCTCGCCCTGGAGCGCGAGGTCGAACTCGCGTTCGACCTCCGACGCCCGATCTTCGGGGACGATCGGTGTCGGCTTGCCGAGCAGCTCTTCTTCGCGCCAGCCGAACATTCGCTCGGCCGCCGGGTTCCATGCCTGGACCCGGCTGTTGGCGTCCATGGCGATGATCGCCAGCGGCGAGGCCCGGATGATCGCGTCCAGGCGCTCGGTCACCTCGCGGAACGACTGCTCCGCACGCTTGCGGGCCGTGATGTCCTCGTTGACGACCACGGCGCCCAGGAACTCGTCGCCCGCACCCATGATCGGCACGGCCGCATTGAGGATGATCCTGCGCTCGCCGTCGAACGCCTCGATCTCGAGCTCCTCGTCGACCGTGGCCTTGTGGTCGCGCAGCGCGCGGGTGAGCGCCCATTCCTCGGTACGGACCGGGGCACCTGTCTCCAGCCACCAGGCACGGTACTTCCCGTACGACTCCGGCCCGCCGAGGATTGCGCCGCCCCAGATCCTGCGCGCCTCGGGGTTGGCGTAGACAAGGGTGCCCTCCGGGTCGACGACCCAGATGCCCACGGGGAGGTGTTCGAGCACGACCTTCAGCTCGCGGCTCGCCACCTGCTCCCGCGTCGCCTCGCTCTTCGCCTGCCGGAGCGCCGCGCGCATGCGAGCGGTGATCGACGAAATGATCCCGGCAAGGACGAGGAAGAGGGCGAGGCTGATCAGGCCTCGCGGGGCATCGGAGCCGATGTGGCCGACCGGTTCGATGAACAGGAAATCCGCCGCCAGGACCGAAAGCACGCCCACGAAGAGCGCGGGCCCCAGTCCGGAGAGCCACGCACTGAGCGCGACGGCCAGGACGAAGAAGTAGAAGATCTGCGGCCGGAGGAATTCCCGGAACGCCACAGTCGCCGCGAAGGCCGCGGCGAACAGGGCGATGGCGAGGACGTAACGCCTCAGCACGAAGGCAGGCGACCGGATCGTGTCACGATCGGCGGCAGACGACTCAGGCATTGGTGTCATGGACCCCGACCGGCCGCGGCGGTCGCGCGCCGATCGCCGAGCCGGCGCCGCACTTTGCGTACCCGACCGCCTTCGTCAATCGCCTGTGAGCCCTTACTTCTCGCGGTAGACCCCGATGCGGAGCGGCGGGTCGATCGACCAGAAGAAGTAGAGCCGATTCTCGTAGCCGACCACGCGCACCTCCGTGCGGTCGCGCGTCTTGGGATAATCCTGCCCCGGCATGCTCTCGACCATCAGGACGTGCCCTTCGCCGACCTCGGCCTCCAGCGCGTCGATTCGCTCGCGCAGCGCCTCGAGCAGCGCCTGCTCGGCCTCGTCCTTGACGTCGCCCTCGGCCGTGGCATCCAGCGCGCGTTCGTCGACCTTCTCGTATCGTTCGAAGAACTCCTCGGTCGGGAGCGAGAAGTCGGACGTGCGCTGGAAGCCGACCTCCGTCATCGCCCGGGAGTCGAAGTTCGGGACCACGCTCTGCACCGTCGTGCCGTACCGCCGTACGATCATGTATCCTCCGTCGTGAGACTGTACCGAAAAGATTGGACAGGCGCGGCAGGGTGGCAAGAGTGGACGCAGCACTCGGTGCGATCCGGTGCAACCCCACGCGCATCGGGGTCCGCAGCGCTACGTGGCGGCCGGGCGACTCGGGGGATGGATCAGAGCGAGATCACGTACCGGAACCACTCCGCGACCACGACGCCCTCTTTGCGCGCGGGCTCGAAGACCCACTCTGCGGCCTGGCGCCGGAGGCGGCGGTCGAAGCCGGCGTCGCCGGTGGAGGGGATGATGCGAGTCGAGTCGGCGACGACGCGGCCGTCCGTCGCGACGAAGACCCAGACCTCGACCTCCTTGCCGCGGACCCGGTCGGGTCGGTCGGAGGGCGGGAGGATGAGGCCGCGCGGCGTCGGCGGCACGACGCGGAACCGGCCTTCCGCCTCGGTGCCGCCGTCGCCCTCCCCGTCGCCTCCCTCGATCCCCGCGCCGACGACGGGGCCCTGCTCCGGCCCGGCCACGCCGGGCAGCTCGGAGAAGTCGATCGGCGGGATCTCCGGCTCGGGCTCCTCCTCGAGCACGACGGTCGCTTCGGGCGTGGGGACCGGTACGGGCGGCCGGGGGATCGGCTGCACCTCGGGCGGTGAGATGGGGCGGAGCTGGAGCGCCTCCATCCCGCCGCCGATCGGCGCGGCGCGGTCGTCGCCGGCGCGCGGGCCGGCCGCGGCGTACGGCGAGCGCGGCCGCACGTCGCCGCGGAATATGAGGAAGAGGGCGAGGTGGAAGAGGACGGACGCCAGGAACGCGGCCCGGCGGATGCGCCGGTGCCGCGCTTTCAGCTCGTCCGTGCGCCGTGTCGAAGTGGCTGCCATCCGTCTCCCCTGTCGACCCTGCCGGTCCGATGCGACCCGTCTTGTACGCCGCCACCCCGCACCCGGGTTTCATGGGCCGAGCCGGCGCGGTGACGCAAGTCACGGGCGCGCGTGCAGGGCCTCCTGAATCTATGCCCGTTCATGCTGGACGGGGAACACGACCCGCGCGTATACTCCCGGGGACATGCTCTACGACCTGGCGATCATCGGCGGCGGCATCAACGGCACGGGCGTGGCCCGCGACGCCGCGCTCCGCGGCCTCAGCGTCGCGCTCATCGAGCGCGAGGACTGGGGGTGCGGCACGACCGGCTCGTCGACCCGCATGGTGCACGGCGGGATGCGCTACCTGCTCTACGACATCCCGACGACGCGCCACTCGTCGGAAGACGCGGCCCGCGTGCGCCGGATCGCACCGCACCTCACCTTCCGCATCCCGTTCCTCTGGCCGCTCCTCGGACAGGGCCGCTTCATGTCCGAGGCGATGGAGGCGTTCCTCTCCGCGTACGACCGCTACGCGAAGCTGAAGGACGGCCTGCGCCACGCCCGGCTGAGCGCGGAGGACGCCCGGCGCATCGAGCCGGGGCTCGCGCCCGAGGTCCAGGGCGCGCTCACCCTCGACGAATGGGGCGTCGATGTCTACCGCCTTGCCGCGCTGAACGCACTCGACGCCCGCGCGGCCGGCGCCGATCTCTTCCCGCACACCGAGGCCGTCGATTTCCTCTACGACGGGCGCACCGTACGCGGCATCCGGGTCCGGGACCGGCTCACCGGCGGCGAGCGCGACATCGAGGCGCGGCTCGTGCTGAACGCCGCGGGGCCGTGGGCGAGCCGCGTCGCCGCCATGGCCGGCGGGACCGTCCGGCTCCGGCCGGGCAAGGGGATCCACGTCACCTTCGAGCGCCGCATCGGCAACTACGGCATGATCCTCGAGGGCGTCGACGGCAGGACGATGTTCCTCGTCCCCCACGGCGCCGAGACGATCGTCGGCACGACGGACGACGACTACTACGGCGACCCGGCGCACGTGGACCGCGAGGTCACGAACGACGAGGTCGCCTACGTGATCGAGGCGGCGGCGCGCGTGATCCCGCAGGCCCGCGAGTGGCGACCGCTACGCGCCTGGGCCGGCGTGCGCAACACGATCTTCGAGTGGGGCGTGGGCGAGGACGAGCTGTCGCGACGCCACGAGGTGGTCGACCACGAAGAGCGCGACGGCATTCCCGGCCTCTTCTCCCTGGCCGGCGGCAAACTCGCCTCCTACCGCATGTTCGCCGAAGAGGCGACGGACCGCATCCTGGAGCGCCTCGGCAAGCCGCCCGTCCCGTGCACGACGGCCACCCGGCCGCTCCCGGGCGCCGAGCCCGAACCGGATTTCCGCGCCCTGGCCCGGAAGTATCCACTCCCCGCCGCCGCACTCGAGCGCATCTGGCGCCGCCTCGGCGCCCGCCTGCACGACGCCCTCGCCGGCGCCACGCCCGACGACCTCGCCCCGATCTGCAGGTCCGAGGCGGTCACCGCCGCCGAGATCCGCTACGCCGTCCGCGAGGAGGGGTGCCTGACCCTCGAGGACCTGCGCCGCCACGCCCACGTGGGCGCCGGCACGTGCGACGGGATGGACTGCGCCGCGCCCGCCGCTCTCCTCATGGCCGAGCTGCTCGACTGGCCGCCCGAGCGCACCACGGCCGAGCTGCGCGACTTCCTCGAACGCCGTTGGATCGGCCGACGCCCCGTGCTCCGCGGCGCCACGCTCGCACAGGAGGAGCTGTACCGCGGTGTCCATGCGCCCCGTGTCTGAGCTCCGACCCGCCGTACCCGACCGCACCGGCGCCGCGGCACGGGGCGCCGCCGTGCAGCGCGAAGGCCCTCGACTCTCACGCGTGGCCCGCCTCGCACGCCTCGTGCAGTCCTGCGCAATCACAGGCGCGCGCGCCGTCGTCATCGGAGCCGACTGGACCTCATGAGCGTATTCGAACCCCGGGAGCTCGCCGACATCCACAACCACCTCGTTCCGGGCGTGGATGACGGGGCGCGCACGCTCGGCGAGTCGCTGCACCATCTGCGTCTGCTCGCCGCGGCGGGCGTCACGCGCCTCGCCGTGAGCCCCCACCTGGATGGGCGGTCGGTACACGAGGCGGGCGCCGTCTACCTGCGCCTCGAGCGGCTCGAGCGCGCCTTCAACGAGCTCGTCGCCGCGTGCCAGGAGCGTGACGACGTCCCCACCCTCTACTTCAGCCAGGAGATCCTCGTCCCCGACCCCGACACGGCGCGCGCCCTCTTCACCACCGAGCCGAGGGTCGGCGTCGCCGGGACGCGCTACGCGCTGATCGAGTTCGGTTTCGACCTGGGCGATGACCCGGTGGGCGTGGTGCGGGCGGTGCTCGAGGCGGGGCGGCGGCCGATCGTCGCGCACCCCGAGCGGTATCGACGTGACTGGCAGCCGGTCTCCGTCGACGAGATCCGGGGCTGGAAGGAGGCGGGCGCACTCCTCCAGGTGAACGGCGGCAGCGTCCTCGGCGCCTACGGCGACGCGATCCGCGACACCGCCCACGCCCTCCTCGACGAAGGACTCGCCGACCTGATCGGGACCGACCACCACGCCGACGCGCGGCCGGTCTCGCCCGCCGAGGTCGGCGCGGCCCTGGCCGACAACGGACTCGCCGTCCAGGCCAGGCGGCTGCTCTCCGAGAACCCTCGACGGATCCTCTCCGACCACGAGACGCTGTCCGTAGACGGGCGCGCAGCGGATTCCGCCGCGTGATGCGTTGGTCCGCTCGAGAACGATCGTGCGACGCGGCCGGGGATCCGGATGACCGCGCCAGGGCCCGGCGCGTCGCCTAGCGGACGGCCTACGACCCGGCGCGCGGCTTCGGCGGGCCGCCGAGGAAAGCGACGGGGTCCTCGGGCTGCCCCGAGCGCCAGACTTCGAAGTGCAGGTGCGGGCCCGTGACGTTGCCGGTCGCACCCGAGCGGCCGATGACCTGCTGCCCGCGGACCTCCTCGCCCCGCTTCACCGAAGCCTCCGACAGGTGCGCATAGAGCGAGTAGATGCCGCGGCCGTGGTCGATCACGACCGCGAGCCCGTACCCGCGCAGGCGGCCGGCCTCGTAGACGCGGCCAGGCCCCATCGCCCGGACCGGCGTGCCGACGGGCAACGGGATGTCCACGCCGCGATGGATCCCGGGCCGAATGCCGTTCAGCCGAATGCCGTAGGGAGAGCTGATCACGCCGTCGACGGGCCAGCGCGGGATCGCGCAGCCGGACAGCAGGGCGAGGGAGAGGAGGGCGATCCGCCGCATCGCATTCGCTTTCCACGATCCGTGCGGCCGCGCCGCCGCGCGCCCTCGGCGCCGGCGGCGGCCGCCCGGGTGAGACCAACGGCCGAATGGTAAGCCCCGCGCTGCGGCAGTGTCAAAGGTCGCGCCGCCACTCGTTGTCCGACCGGTCGACGTCCGGGTACGTCAGATCCGGATCGATCGAAACGACGGCTACGCGCCCCGGGACCGTCACCGTCGCCGTGGTCCGGCGCGCGCCGGCCAGCCACACGTCGACCGGGATCACGACCTCGCGGACCACCCCTTCCGCCGTCGTCACGACCAGCTCGACCGGCAGCGGCGCCTCACCCTGGTTCTCGACCGTGACGACGACTCGTTCGCCACCCTCCACTTCCTCGACCGCCACGTCCACGATCGCCTGGTCCATGGACGCCGTCTCGTACCACCACGGGTACCAGAACCAGTCCAGGTCCCGGCCCGCCACGTCCTCGACCGTGTTGAAGAAATCGAGCGGGTACGGATGGCGCAGGAGCCAGCGCTCGGTGTACGCCTCGAGCGCGCGACGCAGCGTCTCCTCGCCGATCACGCCGCCCAGCGCACGCAGGAGCACCGCCGGCTTCGAGTACGATGCGATCGCGAAGAGAGAGTAGTCGCTGTACTCGTCCGCGTGGCGCATGAGCGGCTCTTCGAAGGCCGTGCCGCCGACCATCAGGTAGTTCTGGAGCTCGCCAAGGTGCGCCTGGTTCCCCTCGAAGAGCGCATCCATCGCCTGGTTCTCGATGAAGGTGACCAGCCCCTCGTCCTGCCAGGCGAACGCCGGCTCGTTGTTCCCGACCATCATCGGCCACCACTGATGCGCGACCTCGTGCAGGATCACGCTCGCCAGCGTGTGCGCATTGCCGAAGTCGCGCACGAAGACGATCATCGGGTACTCCATCCCGCCGACCGGCCCCTGCACCGACGTCGCCTGCGGATAGATGTAGGGGTGGTAGCGCTCGGAGAAGAACTCGATGCCGTGCCTCGTGTACTCGGCCGCCCGCTGCCACGTCTGCGCCCGCGGACGGTAGAGCGCGTGCACCGGGACCACGCGCGTGCCGCCCGCGCCGTCGTCGATCACCGCACGCGTCGCATCCCAGACGTACTCGTTCGACGTCGCCCACGCGAAGTCCCGCACGTCGCGTGCGACGAACCGCCACGTGAGCTGCCCGCCCGGCGCCTGCTGCGTCGCGGTCCCCGCACCCCGGTCCTCCACGCCGACGACGTGGACGACGTCGTCACCCTCGAGCGCCTGGCGTAGCCGCGCGCGCACCGGACCGGTGAGCACCTCTTCCGCGTTTTGCAGCTCCCCGGTCCCCGCGACCAGCCAGCCCTCGGGCACGGTGATCGAGACGTCGAAATCCGCATACTCCAGGTAGAACTCGCCGTTGCCCATGTACGGGCCCCTGTGCCAGCCCTCGACGTCGTCGTAGACCGCCACCTGGGGATACCACTGGGCCACGTTGTAGACGCGGTGGTCGATGTGCCCGGTGCGCGGCGCGCCCTGCGGCGGCACCGTGAAGCTCCAGGCGATGTCGATCTCGACGCTGCCGCCCGGCGGGAGCGGCTGCGGCAGCCGCAGGTGCATCAGCGTCTCGGCCACCCGGTACGATGGGGTGCCCAACGGCGGCGCGCCGGCCGTCTCGACCGCGGCGCGGCCGTCCACCGCGACCCGCTCGATCACCATTCCGCCCGTGATCGGCACGCTGCGGTTACGCGGCGCGCCTTCACGAAACAGGTTCTGATACAGATGGAAGACGAGGACGGGGAGCGTGTCGGGCGAGTGGTTGCGGTAGGTGATCGTCTCCTGCCCCTGGAGCCGCGCGGTGCGAGGGTCCAGCTCGGCGTCGATCCGGTACGACAGCTCCTGCTGCCAGTAGCGCGGACCCGGACGACCGGTCATGGTGCGGGTCCCCGCCTCGACCGCAGCCGCGAACGCCTCGGGCACCGGGATCGGCGTCACCGCAGGCTGGGCGTGCGCCGCCTCCCGCGCCTGAACGGGAGTGTCCGGCGTAGGAGCCGGTGCAGGCGGCGGCGCTCCCCGGCCGCACCCCGCTACCACAAGGAGCAACGCCCCGGCACTATACCCCAGCACCCGCCCGACCCCGCCCCACCCGCCACCCTGTCTCCACATGCGCCCCTCCTTGCTTACGTCCTCGTCTTCCGCCGACGGCCGCGCGGCCGGTACGTACCACCGAGCGACCGGCCACCGAAACCGCTCGCCCCCGCGGCAAGAGGCGTGCGAACGCAGATCGGGCCGCCAACCGCGCACGCGGTGACGGCCCGATTCACTACTGCCCCGCCGAAGCGCCGTTCCTGCCCGGCGCACCGCCCGACGCGCCGTTCCTGCCCGGCGCGCCGGCCGACGCGGCCGAGACCCGGAAAGAGCAGTTCGGGCGGTCGCCTCGATGGCAGCATTCGTCCGCAGGCAGCCCCGTCAGCTCCTCGATCAGAGCCTGCGCCACCGTGCAAACCGACGGATGATCCCGCACCACACCGGACAACGGACAGCCGTGGCCCCGCAGCAGCCAGCCGTCGTCAATGCGCTCGACCACCACGTCGCCGCCGATCGCCTCCAGCACCTCGACCGCCGCCGCGATCCGCATCTCCGGATCCGCAGCCTCGCTACGATGCGGCGCCGCCGCACGCGACGCCACCTCCCGGAACAGCTCGACCACACCCTCCCGGCCCACACGGCCCTCGAGCACTTCGATCAACTGCCCCAGCACCAGCGCGTACGCCTTCGGGAACAGCTCCTCGGCCGCCTTCGTGATCCGATAGAGCTGCGCCGGCTTGCCGCCCGTCGCCCGCAGCACCCCCGCCTCCTCCACCATCCCGTCCCGCTGCAGCGAGGCTATGTGCGTCCGAACCGCGTTGTCCGAGATCCCCAGCTCCGCGGCCAGCCCGCTGATCGTGTTCTCGGCTCGCCGGAGCAACACCAGCATCCGCCCCCGCGTCCCGACCGCCAGTACATCGAACCAGTTCATGCATGCCTCCCAACGTCGTTGGTGTACAAATTAGGCAAACACGCCGCATGTGTCCAATAAACCAATAAATCTATTGACAAAGCATGGGAAGTGCATCACATTGGCCGGCGCCGCTCGGGCCGGCTCGGCGTCGGCCGGAGTGTGCACCGAACGATGGCCGGACGGGACACAAGCACCGACCCACTCCCCTGGAGGCAACCATGACGACTCGACTCCTCCGTACAGCCGTGGCGCTCTCGCTCATCGCCCTGCTCGTGCCCGCGACGCGCGGTTCGGCCCAGACCCGAACCGCGGCGGCGCCGACGCTGAGCGATCCTCAGATCGCCCACATTGCGGTGACGGCGAACGCGATCGACGTGGAGCTGGCCGAGCTGGCGCAGTCGCGCACGACTTCGGCCGAAGTGCGTGCGTTCGCCCGCACGATGATCACGGACCACACCGCGGTGAACGAGCAGGCGGCGGCGCTGGCGCAGCGGCTGGGCGTGACGCCGGAGGACAACGACGTGAGCCGATCGCTGATGGACGGAGCGGCGGAGGCACGGCGGAGCCTGGAGGGGTTGCAGGGCGCTGCATTCGACCGGGCGTACATGGACCGTGAGGTCGCGTACCACCAGGCGGTGCTGGACGCGCTGGACAAGGTGCTGATCCCGGGCGCGTCGAACGCGGAGCTGCGAGGCCTGCTGGAGCAGGTGCGCCCCGCGGTGGCGGCGCACCTGGACCACGCGAAGCAGCTCCGGGCCCGGCTGGGAGGTGGCCGGTGAGCGATATCGGCAGGCGCTGGCCGGCGAACGTCCTGGCTGCGCTTCTGTCGGCGGCATTGCTGTACGGTGCGAGCGCGGCGCCCGAAAGGGCGCCGCGCCGCCATGTGGTGGAGATCCGCGGCTTCGAGTACGTGCCGCAGACGTTGGAGGTGGCGGTGGGCGACACGGTGGTGTGGGTCAACCGCGATTTCGTGCCGCACACCGCGACGGCGACGGACAGCACGTGGGACTCGGGCGATATCGCCAGGGACGGGTCGTGGAGCTACGTCCCTCGGGAGCGCGGCCGACAGGAGTACCTGTGCGCGCTGCACCCGACCATGAAGGGGAGCTTCACGGTGAAGTGACGGCCATCCACCAACCGAGGAGGATTCCGATGGCGAACGATCGCGCTGCCTCCCCCGGCCCGGATCTCGAGCGCGGGGTGCCGCTGACCGATCTACCGGAGGGCGAGCCGTTCCAGGGCCACGCCCGGGGCGAGGCGGTGCTACTAGTGCGGCGGGGCGAGGATGTCCACGCGATCGGCGCGACGTGCACGCACTACGGCGGCCCACTCGCCGAAGGGCTTGTCGTGGGGGACACGATCCGCTGTCCCTGGCACCACGCCTGCTTTTCGCTGCGCACCGGCGAGGCGCTGGGTGCGCCGGCGCTCGATGGCCTGCCGTACTGGACGGTCGAGATCCGGGACGGCATGGTCCGGGTGAAGGACCGACAGGATCACCCTCCGCTCTCGCCCCGGGGACGGAGCGCGGACGGCCCCGAATCCGTGGTCATCGTGGGCGCGGGCGCGGCCGGGAGTGCCGCGGCGGAGATGCTGCGCCGCGAAGGGTACGCAGGCCACATTACGCTGGTCGACCCGGATGCGGCCGCGCCGTACGACCGACCCAACCTTTCCAAGGACTACCTCGCCGGCGCGGCGCCCGAGGAGTGGATCCCGCTACGGCCGCTCGCATTTTACGAGTTGCACGGGATCGAGCGCATCCGCGCGCGGGCGGAGCGGCTGGACCCGGGCGCCCGGACTCTCAAGCTCGACGACGGCCGTACCCTCTCCTTCGGTGCGCTCCTCCTCGCGACCGGCGCGTCCCCGGTCCGCCCGCGGCTCGAGGGCGGCGATTTGCCGCACGTCTACACGCTACGGTCGCTCGACGACTGTCGTGCGATCATCCGCGCCGCGGAGCAAGGGCGCCGCGCCGTCGTCCTCGGCGCGGGCTTCATCGGGCTCGAGGTCGCCGCGTCGCTGGGGCAGCGAGGCCTCGAGGTCACTGTCGTGGCGCCGGAATCGGTGCCGTTCCATCGCATCCTCGGCCCCGAGCTGGGCGCCATGATGAGAGCCGCCCATGAGGCCAATGGCGTCGCGTTCCGCCTGGGTCGCACCGCCGCGCGCATCACGAGTGACAGTGTGGTCCTGGACGACGGCGACACACTCGCCGCGGACCTCGTCGTGATCGGGGTGGGCGTCCGGCCGGACGTCTCGCTCGCGGAGCAGGCGGGGCTCGCCGTCGGCGATGGCGTGCTGGTCGATGAGCGCCTCGAGACGAGTGCGCCGGGGATCTACGCCGCGGGCGATGTCGCATCCTGGCCGCACGCGGCGCGCGGCGGGCGGATCCGCATCGAGCACTGGGCCGTGGCGCAGCGCCAGGGGCAGACGGCTGCGCGCAACATCCTGGGCCAGGCGGTGCGATTCGATGCGGTGCCGTTCTTCTGGACCCGGCATTGGGGCGTCGGCATCTCGTACGTCGGGCACGCGCCGGAGTGGGACGAGGCGCGGATCGAGGGAGACCCGGCCGCCCACGACTGTGCCATCCACTACATCGCCGGCGGTCGCACGCTGGCCGTGGCGACAGTCGGACGTGACCGGGTCGGCCTGGTCGCGGGGGCGGCCTTCGAGGCGTCGCACCGGGCGAGGATGACCGCCGGACCGGCGTTCGCGGCTCCAGGATCGGACGGAGGCACAACGTGAAGTCGATCACCGCGCCGATCCAGCCAACGGCGGTGTCCCGGGACTCCGTCGCCACCCACGCATCGAGCTCAACGGATGCGGAGCTCCAGCGCCTGATCCGCCGGATGCTCGAGCTTCTGGGCGAGGATCCCGACCGGCCGGGCGTCGAGGCCACGCCGCGGCGCGTCGCGAACGCGCTGCGCTGGCTCACCCGAGGCTACGGCCGCGAACCTCGCGATGCGCTCGGCGGTGCGCTCTTCGAGGAGCATCACGATTCGATGGTCCTGGTCAAGGAGATCGAGCTGTATTCCCTGTGCGAGCACCACATGCTGCCGTTCTTCGGGCGCGTGCACGTCGCATACATCCCCGATGGCCGCATCGTCGGGCTGTCGAAACTCGCGCGGTTGGTCGACGTCTACGCGCGGCGGCTCCAGGTACAGGAACGGCTCACGGACCAGATCGCCGACGCGCTGACGCGGGTGCTCCGGCCGCGGGGCGTGGCGGTGGTGGTCGAGGCGCGCCACCTGTGCATGATGATGCGGGGCGTCGAGAAGCAGAACTCGAAGACGATCACGAGTGCCATGCGTGGCGCGTACGCGACGGATGCCGGGGCGCGAGAGGAATTCCTCCGTCACGCCCTCCGAAGTCCTTGATCCTGCAGCACTCGGCTTGACAACGCTCGCCGCGGGGTCGACTCTTAGCAGACCGACGAACACAATCCGCCACGAGGCGGCGAAGGCCGCTTCCCCGCTACGCCGATCGCGATGTCTGCGAAACGACGGAACCCCAATCGAATGATCCGTCTTCGTCCGGCGCCGAAGGGCCGGACGATCGATCCAAACGCGCTGTCCGAGGTCCGCGCGCTCCTGGGGGACGCGCCGCGCCGGCGCGACCTGCTGATCGAGCACCTGCACCGGATCCAGGATGCGTACGGCCGGCTCTCGGATCACCACCTGGTCGCGCTCGCGGCCGAGATGCGCCTGACGCCGGCCGAGGTCTACGAGGTCGCCACCTTCTACCACCACTTCGATGTGGTGAAGGAGGGCGAGGCCGGACCGCCGGCGGTGACGGTGAGGGTCTGTGATTCGATTGCGTGCGAGCTGGCCGGCTCCGCTGCGCTCCTGGAGGAGCTCCGGTCCCGCCTCAATGGCCGCGTGCGGGTGATCCCCGCGCCGTGTGTCGGCCGCTGCGCACACGCGCCCGTAGCGGTAGCGGGCCGCAACCCGATCCACGAAGCGACGGTCGAGTCGGTCGAGGAGGCCGTGCTGGACGAGCGCCTGGAGCCGGATCTGCCGGACGCGATCGACTACGCCACGTACCGCGCCGAGGGCGGCTACGAGCTCCTCGCCGCGCTGCACCGCGGCGAACGGCCGGTGGACGAGGTGATGGCGGCGGTCGACGGCGCGGGGCTGCGGGGGCTGGGCGGCGCGGGCTTCCCCTCTGCGCGGAAATGGCGATTCGTCCGCTCGGCACCGGGGCCGCGCGTCGTCGCCATGAACGCGGACGAAGGCGAGCCCGGGACGTTCAAGGACCGATTCATCTTCGAGACCGATCCGCACCGGGCGATCGAGGGGCTGCTCATCGCCGCGTGGGTCGTGGAGGCGGAGGACGTCTACATCTACCTGCGTGACGAGTATGCAGCGATCCGCGCGCTCCTCGAGCGCGAGCTGGCGGCGCTCCAGGCCAACCCGCCGTGCCCGCTGCCGCGCCTCCACCTGCGTCGCGGCGCGGGCGCCTACATCTGCGGCGAGGAGACGGCGCTGATCGAGTCGATCGAGGGGAAGCGCGGCCAGCCGAGGCTGCGTCCGCCCTACCCCGCCCAGAACGGCGTCTTCGGCCGTCCGACGCTGGTGCACAACGTCGAGACCGCCTACTGGCTGCGCGCGATCCTGGAGCGCGGCGCGGATTGGTTCGCGTCCCACGGGCGACGCGGTCGGAAGGGGCTCCGCTTCTTCTCGGTGAGCGGGCGCGTGGCGAAGCCGGGCGTCTACCTCGCGCCGGCGGGCGTGACCGTGCGTGAGCTGATCGACGAGTTCGCGGGCGGGATGCTGCCCGGCCACGAGTTCTACGCCTACCTGCCGGGCGGCGCATCGGGCGGGATCCTCCCCGCGAGCCTGGGCGACGTGCCCCTCGACTTCGACACGCTGGCCGAATACGGCTGCTTCATCGGCTCCGCCGCCGTCGTCGTCCTCTCCGACCGAGACCGCGCGCGCGATGCGGCGCTCAACATCATGCGCTTCTTCGCCAGCGAGTCGTGCGGCAAGTGCACGCCGTGCCGCACCGGCACGGCCAAGTCGGTCGAGCTGATGTCGGCCGAGCGCTGGGACACGGAGCTGCTCGACGATCTCGGCAAGGCGATGGCCGACGCGTCCATCTGCGGGCTCGGGCAGGCTGCGCCCAACCCCGTGCGCTGCGTCGTGCAGTACTTCGCCCACGAGTTGCAGTCCGATGCGGATACGGAGGTGAAGGCATGAGTTCGGCACTGCACACGAACGGGAGACGGAACGGCACCGGGGGCGGCGTCGCAGGAGGGACCGGGGTGGCGGACGGCGTGCGATTCCGGCTGGACGGCGTCGAGATCGAGGCCCGTCCCGGTGAGACGATCCTCCAGGCCGCACAGCGCCACGGCGTCCGCATCCCGCACCTCTGCTACACGGAAGGGATGCGGGAGGACGGGAACTGCCGGGCGTGCGTGGTCGAGATCGAAGGCGAGCGCGTGCTCGCGCCCTCGTGCTGCCGCACGCCCTCGGAAGGCATGGTCGTCCACTCGGCGAACGACCGCGCGCGGCACTCCCAGCGCATGGTCCTCGAGCTGCTCCTCTCCGATGCGCCCGAGGAGCAGTACCGCCCGGACTCGGAGCTCGCCCTCTGGGCGCGCGAGTGGGGCGTCGGCGAGCCGCGCTTCCCGTCGCGCGCTCAGCCGGAGCCGGACCTCTCGCACCCGGCCATCGCGGTCCGACTCGACGCCTGCATCCAGTGCACGCGCTGCGTGCGCGCCTGCCGCGAGGTTCAGGGCAACGACGTCATCGGCTACGCCGGCCGCGGCGCGGACGCGCGGATCGTCTTCGACCTCGAGGATCCGATGGGCGCGAGCTCGTGCGTCGCGTGCGGCGAATGCGTGCAGGCGTGCCCGACCGGCGCGCTGATGCCCGCCGGCCTCCCGTCGGACGTGCCGGTCGCGCTGCCGCACCTGGAGGCCACGGATCTGTTCGAGGAATCGGCCGCGCCCGCGCGGCAGCTCACGCCGGTCCCCACGCTCTGCCCCTACTGCGGCGTCGGCTGCCAGCTCACCTACCACGTCGACGGCGACCGGATCGCCTACGCGACCGGGCGCGACGGGCCGTCCAACAAGGGCCGGCTGTGCGTGAAGGGACGCTACGGCTTCGACTACGCACGCAACCCGCAGCGGCTCACCGTCCCGCTGATCCGCCGCGAGGACGCGCCCAAGACGCCTGACGGGATCGTCGATCCCGAGAACCCGTGGGACGTCTTCCGCGAGGCCACGTGGGAGGAGGCGCTCGACCGCGCCGCCGAAGGGCTGCGTCGCATCCGCGACGAGCATGGCCCCGGCGCGCTCGCCGGCTTCGGCTCGGCCAAGGGGAGCAACGAGGAGGCGTACCTCTTCCAGAAGCTCGTCCGCGCGGGGTTCGGCACCAACAACGTCGACCACTGCACACGGCTCTGCCACGCCTCTTCAGTGGCCGCGCTCCTCGAAGGGATCGGCTCCGGCGCGGTCTCGAACCCCGTCGCCGACGTTCAGTACGCCGACGTCTTCATCGTCATCGGCTCGAACCCGACGGTGAACCATCCCGTCGCGGCGACGTTCATGAAGAACGCGATCGAGCGCGGCGCCAAGCTGATCCTGATGGACCCGCGTCGGACCGAGCTCTCGCGCCTCGCCACGCACATGCTCCAGTTCAAGCCGGGCACGGACGTGGCGCTCCTCAACGCGATGCTGCACACGATCGTCTTCGAAGGGCTCGTGAACGAGCGTTTCGTCGAGGAGCGGACCGAGGGGTTCGAGGAGATGAAGCGCCGTCTCATCGCCTACTCGCCCGAGGCGATGGAGCCGATCTGCGGGATCCCGGCCGAGACGATCCGCGAGGCCGCGCGCCTGTATGCGACCTCGAAGGCCTCCATGATCTTCTGGGGGATGGGCGTCTCGCAGCATACGCACGGGACCGACAACGCGCGCTGCCTCATCGCGCTCGCGCTGCTCACCGGCCAGATCGGCCGCCGCGGCACGGGACTGCATCCACTCCGCGGCCAGAACAACGTCCAGGGCGCGTCCGATGTCGGGCTGATCCCGATGATGTACCCGGACTACAAGTCGGTCGAGAACGAGGACGCTCGCCGCTTCTTCGAGGAACTCTGGGGCGCGCGTCTCGATCCGAAGAAGGGGCTCACCGTCGTCGAGATCATGGACGCGGCCGTCGAAGGGCGCATCCGCGGGATGTACATCATGGGCGAGAACCCCGCGATGTCCGACCCGGACGTGCAGCATGTGCGTGAGGCGCTCTCCCGCCTCGAGCACCTGGTCGTACAGGAGATCTTCCTGACCGAGACGGCGTCCTTCGCCGACGTGATCCTCCCGGCCACCGTCTTCGCCGAGAAGACGGGAACGTTCACGAACACGGACCGCCGCGTCCAGCTCGGGCGCCAGGCGCTCCAGCCGCCGGGCGAGGCGCGGCAGGACCTGTGGATCATCCAGGAGATCGCGCGCCGCATCGGCCTCGACTGGAACTACACCGGCCCGGCCGACGTCTTCGAAGAGATCCGCAAGGCCACCCCGTCCTACGCCGGTATCACGTGGGATCGCCTCGAGCGCGAGCACGGCGTGACCTACCCGTGCCGGAACGTGGGCGACCCGGGCGAGGAGGTGATCTTCACGGAGCGCTTCCCGACCCCGAGCGGGCGCGGCAAGCTCGTCCCCGTCGACTACACGCCGGCGAACGAGCCGCCGGACGAGGAGTACCCGTGGGTCCTCATCACCGGCCGCATCCTCGAGCACTGGCACACCGGCGCCATGACGCGCCGCTCCACCGTGCTCGACACGCTCGAGCCCGCGCCGATGGCGAGCCTGCACCCGGACGAGATGGAGCGCCTCGGCCTCGCCCCAGGTGACGTCGTCACCGTCGAGTCCCGGCGCGGCAGCATCCCTCTGTACGCGCGGGTCGATCCGGCCGTCCCGCACGGCGCGGTTTTCATCCCCTTCTGCTACGCGGAGGCGCCCGCGAACACGCTCACGAACCCGGCGCTCGACCCGTACGGGAAGATCCCGGAGTTCAAGTACTGCGCGGTGCGGATCACACCCGGCGGCGGGCCGGTCGAGGCCGCATCGTTCGGCGCGTCGCGGCTGGTGGCGGTGGTCGGGGGGTATTTGGTCCGGGGCTCCTTCGGGCGCGTCACCTAACCGCACACGGTGGGGGGGGCAGGCGTTTCGTCCCGCCTGCCCCGCCGGCCTTCTCGGCTTCTTCGACGCCCCCGGCATGTGCTTCGAGGTGCACGTCGGTGGCCCGCGCCGGCACCGATCCCGTACACCACCTGGAAAGCTTTGGGGGTTGTGCTGTATAATAAGGATGTGGAAATCCGATCCCCGAGTGCGCGAGCCGGCCATCGCTACGATGCCAAAGGTATTGAGGGCGCTGGTCCGGGCCGGCCGGGCTGCGGGGCTGTAACCGCAGGAGTCGTACTTGAGTGCAACGAAGGCGCAGGCCGCGGACGTCCGTGACGACGCGCAGTCGACGGTGCGCGAGTCCACGGGTCCGGTGGCGCGGGGGCGGGACCGCGTCCGGGCTTACGTCCAGTTGACGAAGCCGGGGATCACCCGGATGTCCGTCCTCACCGCGCTGGCCGGGTACTACATGGCGATCACCGGCCCCATCGACTGGGTCCTCCTGGTGCACCTCGTGGTGGGGACGACGCTGGCCGCGAGCGGGACGAACGCACTGAACCAGGTCGCGGAGAGCGAGATCGACGGCCGCATGCTGCGGACGCGGGTGCGGCCGATCCCGTCCGGACGGATCCGGCGGCAGGAAGCTGCGCGCTTCAGCTGGGGCACCGCGCTGATCGGGCTGCTCTACCTCGCGTTCTTCGTCCATCCGCTGACCTCGCTGGTCGTGGCCGGGAGCACGGTCAGCTACGTGTTCCTGTACACCCCGCTCAAGCGGAAGTCCTCGCTCGCGACGATCGTGGGCGCGCTGCCCGGCGCACTGCCGATCCTGGCCGGGTGGACCGCTGCAGGGAACGGCGTGAACGCCGTGGGCTGGACGCTCTTCTGGATCCTCTTCCTGTGGCAGCTGCCACATTTCCTGGCGCTGGCCTGGATCTTCCGCAACGACTACCGCCGCGGCGGACTCGCCATGCTGAGTGTCTTCGACCCCGACGGCGAGCAGACCAGCCGGCAAGCGATGCTCTACGGACTGACCCTGCTCCCGGTCAGTCTGCTTCCTACACTCCTCGGGCTGACGGGCGCTCTCTACTTCTTCGGCGCCCTCGTGCTCGGGATCGCCTTCGCGGCGCTCGGCGTGGCGATGGTGGTCGAGCGGTCGGACAAGCGCGCGCGTCGCCTCTTCCTCGGCTCGATCCTCTACCTGCCGGCGCTCATGATCCTGATGGTGGTGGACAAGGTCCCCACCTGATCCATCCGAACATACCCCCGGCCCGACGCTGGGCCGGGTCCTCCGGAATATCGTTGGGTTGAACCGGACCGGCCGTTTTGGCCGGTCCGGCCGGCCGCGTCCTGTGGGACCGGGCTTTGCGGTCGTAGCACCTGTTCCGGGATTTGCACCCTGCGACGTCGCACCGGACCGCGCGGCCGGTGGTCGTACGACCCTCCTCACACCCTGGAGGTACCGTGGCAAAGCGCAATTCCATCCTCGTGCGCGGCCTCATGGCCGGCTTCCTCGCTGCGACGGCCCTGGCCGCCTGGTTCCTCGTGATCGACCTGATCCAGGAACGCCCGCTCTACACGCCGGCGTTCGTGGCGAGCGCGCTGATCGGCCGCGAGTTCGTTTCAGTCGATCTGGGGATCATCCTGGCCTACACCGCATTCCACTACGCCGCTTTCCTCGCCCTCGGCATCGCCGTGGCGTGGGTGATGACCAAGATGGAGACCACGCCGAATTTCCTCCTCGGCGTCGTGCTCGGCTTCCTCCTCTTCGACATCGTCTTCTACACCGGCGTTGCCGTCACCGGTATCAACGTGGTCCGCTCCCTCGGCTGGCCCTCCGTACTCGTCGGCAACCTGCTCGCCGGAATCGTCCTCATGGCCTACCTGCACCTGTCCAGCGACGCTCCCCGGGTCTCCTGGTTCGAACTGCTCCTCGAGCACAGGGTGGTGCGGGAGGGGATCGTGGCGGGTCTACTCGGCGCGACCGTCGTCGTGATCTGGTTCCTGATCTTCGACGCCATCGCCGGACGGGTCTTCTTCACGCCCGCCGCCCTCGGCTCGGCGCTCCTCTTCGGCGCCCGCAGCGTGGCCGAGATCCAGGTCACGACCGAGACGGTCCTCATCTACACGCTCATCCACTTCGCCGCCTTCATCGCCCTCGGCCTCCTCGCCGCCACCCTCGTCCTGGCCGCCGAGGAGCAGCCGCCGATCGTGCTCGGGATGGTCCTCGTCTTCGCTGCCTCCGAGGCCCTCTTCATCGGCTTCATCGCCATCGCCGCATCCTGGATCCTCGGCGCGCTCGGCTGGATCAACATCGCCATCGCAAACCTGCTCGCCGCACTCGCCATGGGCGCATACCTCTGGGGTGAGCACCCCACCCTGAGACGTCAGATCGGACGCCTCACCGGACCGTCGCTCGAGAAGCCTGCGTGAGCCGAGGTGAGATGCGTCGGCGGGAATGACGCCGGGTCGGCCCAACAAGGATGCGGCCCCACAAGGACGCGGGCTCCACAACGGCGCGTCGCGAACAAGGGCGCGGCCCCAACAAAAAAGGCGGCCCGGCGGTTTTACACCGCCGGGCCGCACGTCTCGCTCCTGTGCCGGAGATTTCCGCCCCCACGCTCCCGTCGGGTGCGTGATCAGGCGGCCACCGGCGTCGGGATCAGACGAAGCGCAGCACCTTGAAGAGCAGGATCATGGATACGACCACCACGACCGCCAATGTGAACGGCGCGAGGAAGACCGTACTGAAGATCCGGCTGTCGAACTTCAGGTGCATGTAGTACATGACCACCAGAATGAACTTGGCGGCCGATAGCGTCACCAGGATGTAGACGAGCACGGGCCTGAGCGCCGGCACGTAGGCGACGGCGACCTCCGCCGCGGTGATGATCGCCAGGACCACGGCGATCATGACGTAGGTCCTGATCCCCGGGTGCGCGTGCTCCTGCTGCGCCAGCTCGTGGCCGGCGCCGGACCGGTTGTCCGCCATGCGACCTCTCTACTCCATCAGGTAAACGAGCGTGAAGATAGCGATCCAGACGATGTCGACGAAGTGCCAGTAAAGGCCTGCGACCTCGACCGTGATCGCGTCCTTGGGCCCGAGGTTTCCTCTGAACGCCTGCACCCACAGGATCAGCAGCCAGATCACGCCGATGATGACGTGCGCGCCGTGGAAGCCCGTCATGATGAAGAACGACGAGCCGAACAGGTTGGTGCCGATCGTCAGGCCGGCGTGGTAGAAGTGCGTGAACTCGTACGCCTGGAACCCGAGGAAGATCATGCCGAAGCCCGCGGTCATCAGGAGCCAGAGCAGCGAGCCCTTGCGGTCGCCGCGCTGCACGGCCGCGAGCGCGAGCACCATCATCAGACTGCTCATGAGCAGGACGAAGGTGCTGATGGACGTCAGCGGAATGTCGAAGACGTCCGCCGGGAACGGGCCCCTCACGCTCTCGCCTTTGTAGACCATGTAGGTCGAGATCAGCGAGGCGAAGAAGAGCGACTCCGACCCGATGAAGGTCCAGAACCCGAGCTTGAAGGTGTCTAGCCCCGTCGACGTATGGTGGTGATGCTCGGACGAGGCAGCGGCTGCGTGATTCACTTATCGCTCACTTTCACGAAACGGTCTTCAGTCGTTGCACGTCCCGCCTACTCTTTGAACTGCGGCTCGTAGGCCCAGTTGATGACGCAGAGCAGGACGAACGCGGCACCGAGCACCGGCGGCCACCACAGCCCGGTCATCATCAGAATCATGGCCAGGTTGATCCCGACCGCCGTGAGGATCGGCCAGAACGACGGCGACGGCAGGGGGATCGGCGACTTGGCCGGACCCGCGACGTCGACGCTGGAGACGCCGTCCCAGAGCGGCTCGCGGGTGCGCACCTCAGGCAGCTCGGCGAAGTTGTACTCGGCCGGCGGCGAGGTGGTCGCCCACTCGAGCGTGTGCGAGTCCCACGGGTTGTTCCCCGCGATCTCGCCCTTCTTCAGGCTCCGGATCACGTTCCAGACGAAGATCAGCGCGCCGACCCCGGTCAGGAAGCCGCCGATCGAGATCACCACGTTCAGGTTCTCGAGGTTGAGCTCGGGCGCGTACGTGAAGATGCGCCGCGGCATGCCGAGCAGGCCGACGAAGTGCATCGGGAAGAACGTCATGTTCGCCCCGATCACGAACAGCCAGAAGTTCCACTTCCCGAGCGTCTCATCGAGCATCCGACCGGTCACCTTGGGGAACCAGTAGTAGAAGCCCGCGAACAGCCCCATGATGAGGCCGCCGAAGAGGACGTAGTGGAAGTGCGCGACCACGTAGTAGGTGTCGGTCTGGTGCAGGTCGGCCGGCGGCGAGCCGTGGTGCACACCGGAGATCCCGCCGATCGTGAACATCGCCAGGAACGCGATGCAGAAGAGCAGCGGCGTCTTGAAGCGGAGCGTGCCGCCCCACATCGTCGCCAGCCAGTTGAAGATCTTCACGCCCGTCGGGATCGCGATGATCAGCGTGCTGACGGCGAAGAACGAGTCGGCGATCGGCCCCATCCCGACGGCGAACATGTGGTGCGCCCAGACGCCCCAGCCGATGAAGCCGATCAGGACGCCCGAGTAGACCACCATGTTGTAGCCGAAGAGCGGCTTGCGCGTAAACGACGGCAGCACGTCGGAGACGATGCCGAAGGCCGGCAGGATCAGGATGTAGACCTCGGGGTGACCGAAGATCCAGAACAGGTGCTGCCAGAGCAGCGGGTCACCACCGGCCGCGACGTTGTAGAAGTTCGTGCCGTAGAAGCGATCGAACGAGAGCAGGAACAGCGCGAGCGCGAATACCGGCAGCGCCGTGATGATCAGGAAGCTCGTGACGAGCGACATCCACGGGAACAGGGGCATGCGCATGAGCGACATCCCCGGCGCCCGCAGGTTGATGATGGTCGTGATGAAGTTCACGCCACCCATGATCGATGCGACGCCGAGGATCTGGATCCCGACGGACCAGAAGTCGGCGTTGAGGCCGGGCGAGTACGTCTTGGACGTGAGCGGCGCGTAGCCGAACCAACCCATGTTCGGCGCCGCGTCGAGGAAGAAGCTCACGTTCAGGAAGATCCCGCCGAAGAGGTAGATCCAGTAGGAGAGCGCGTTGAGTCGCGGGAATGCGACGTCGCGCGCCCCGATCTGGAGCGGGATAATGTAGTTGAACAACGCCACGGCAATCGGCATCCCGACCAGGAAGATCATGGTCGTGCCGTGCATCGTGAAGATCTGGTTGTAGAAGTCCGCGCTCATGAAGTCGTTCTCGGGCTTCATGAGCTGGATGCGGATCAGGAGCGCCTCGAGACCGCCCACCAGGAACCAGAAGAGGGCGGTCACGGCGTACATGATGCCGATCCGCTTGTGATCGACCGTGGTGATCCAGCTCCAGAGGCCGGTGTTGCTCCCGGCCGTCGCACCGGACTGGATGGTGGCTTCCGCAGTGGCCATCTATCGTATCCCGCTCGATTGCGTGAGTGCTGCGAACAGTCTTGGGTGATCGCCTTCGCCCGAGCCCCTATTCGAGGCTGTACAGGTAGGCGACCAGCGCATCCATTTCGGCGTCGCTGAGGTTCGGGAACGTCAGCATCTTGGCATCCGGCTTGAGCCCGGGCGCGTTGCGGATCCAGCGCGCCATGTTCTCGGGCGTGTTCGCCATGAGCCCCGCGCCGATCGACCAGCGGCTGGCGAGCCCGGTGAGGTTCGGCCCGAGGACGCCCATGGCCGGCGTGCCGGTGATCGCGTGGCACGCGGCGCAGCCGGCGCGCATGAACACCTGGTATCCCTCGGCCTCGAGCGATGCGGGCTCGGTCTGCGCGACGGGCTGCACGGCGCCCGGCCCGGCGGGAACGCCGGCGGGGAGCCCACGCGAAGTGTCCTTCATCGCCGCGACCCACGCGTCGAACTCTTCCGGCTCCTGCGCCACGACCTTCATGCGCATGATGGCGTGCGAGGTACCACAGAACTCCGCGCACTGGCCGAGATACTCACCGGGCGTGTCGACCGTGAAGTAGAGGACGTTGTAGTTCTTGCCCTCGGCCTCGCCCGGCGCCATGGCCGGCTTCGGATAGTTGTACCGCTTCCCGCCGAGCTGGGGGACCCAGAAGTTGTGGATCACGTCGGCCGACGAGAGCCGGACCTCGACCGGCCGGTCCACCGGCAGGTGCATCTGATTGGCCGTCGTCACTCCGAGCTCGGGGTAGCGGAACTCCCACCACCACTGATGCCCGATCGCCTCCACGACCAGCGGGTCGCCCTCGGGCGGCTCGTAGGTGTAGAAGATGGTCCGAACCGTGGGGACCAGGATGAACACCACGATGATCGCGGGTCCGAGCGTCCAGGCGATCTCCGCGAGGTTGTTCCCGTAGATCTTGCGCGGCTCGGCGCCGGGTCGGTCGCGGTAGCGGATCAGGATGTAGATCAGCGCGCACTCGACCACGACGAGGACGAGCATCGTCCACCAGAAGATGCTGGCGAACAGCGAGTTGATGCGCGTACCGAAGTCGGTGACGGGATCGAAGATCGACTGAGGATAGTTCTCAGGGGCGCAGCCGACCCACACGACCGCCAGGGCGGCCAGTGCGGCTGTCCGGAGCGCCTTGCGCCATTCAGAGGACATTCACTCCTCGCTAATCCTACACGTGCGCCGGGATTGACAAAACGTCAGATTACACCGCGAATCCCACGAGGTCAAGTTCTGGCGGGCATTCGGGCGTTCGCCCGCGCCCACCAGACGACCAGCGCCATCCACAGCGCGGCACCGACGACGAGGTGCAGGACACGCATCCCGCCGGGCAGCCGCATGTGGATGAGCCCCGCAGCGACGATGACCTGAGCGACGACGAGCGCCATGCTCCAGATCGCTCCGCTACGGACCGGCGCGGGCGCACCGCGGCGGATCGCGGCGATCGTGGCGCCGATCACGTGGAAGAAGAGAAGGTACGCCAGGAGCCTGTGCGTCCAGTGGATGTGAACGAAGGATCCACCGTCCGGGAGGATCTGGCCGTTGCAGAGCGGGAACCCCTGACAGGCCCAGGCGACGGGGCTCGGCGCGGTCTGCGCGCCGACGATGCCGACGTTGGCCGTGAGGGCACCGAAGCTTATGGTCAGCAGCCCGAGGACGGCGGCGACGGCCGCGGCCCGCGACCACTTCCGTGCGGCCGCGGGCTCGTCGGCGGACTCGTGCGCACCGGCGCGGACCGCCGCGAGGACGAGCGCGCCGAGCATGAGCATCGCGTTCACGAAGTGCGAGGCCGTGACGCCGGCGGGCAGGTCCAACTTGACGGTGACCGCGCCGAGGATGACCTGCACGAAGAGGAGGACGACGGCGCCTACCGCGGGGACGACCGCGCCCTTCGGCCCGCCGAGCGCGTCGTTGCGGTGCCGGATCGCCTGGATCGCGATCAGCACTATGGGCACGGCGAGCCCGGCAGCCAGGAGCCGGTGCATCCACTCGATCCACGTCGCCAGGTCCGGCGGCGGGATCAGCTTGCCGTTGCACAGCGGCCAGTCGTCGCCGCACCCGAGCCCGGAGCCGGTGACGCGGACGATGCCGCCGAAGACGATGAGCAAATAGGTGTATACCGCCGAGAAGGCGGCGAGGCGGGCGAAGCGGCGGCGCACGGCCTGCCGGTCGACCGCACTCTCCGCCCCGGCCATGGTTTGCACGGGCATCATCCGCTCCCGTGGAGGTTCGTACTCCGACCGCATCCCGGCGCGACCCGCGCCGCGGAGCCGGTTCAAGTGTCCGTGTTGGCGTAATATGGCTTATATCGGCCGCAGGGGCCAGACCATCCACGCGGCCTCGTGTACGCATTGCCCCCACCCCTTGTTCCCGCTATCGTGCGCGACGTGACTCAGGACTTCGACGTGCTCGTCGTGGGCGGGGGTATCGCGGGCTGCGCGGCCGCCCTGGCCGCGGCCGCAGCGGGCCGCCGGGTCGGCATCGTGCGCGCCGCGCCCGGCGTGACCACGCTGGCCGCCGGGGGCTGGGCGGGTCCCCTCCCGGAGCGGCTCGGGGCGGCGCTGGCCCGCGCCGGCCTGCCCTTCGGGCCCGCGCCCTCACCCCTGCCCCACCCCGCCGGCCGGCTCGACGCCTACGACTTCGCGGCGGCCTCGCACCTCGCGGGCGCGCCGCTGGAGGGCGCGCTCGTGTGCGGGATCGCGGGGCTCGCCGGTTTTCCGGCATCGGCGCTCGCCCGTGCGTGGGGCGCCGGAGGCGTGGACCCGGCCGGCGCCTCGGTGCTGGACGCGGGCTCGCTTCCGCCGGGCGGGTGGTCGCCCGCCGCGCTGGCGTCGTACCTGGAGCGCGAGCCGGAGCGGCTCGCAGAGGCGCTCGCCGCCGCGGTCCGCCGGACGGGCGCGACGCGCGTCGTCCTCCCATCGGTACTCGGTGTCGACCGGGTGGCCGAAGTACGCGCGGCCCTCGAAGATGCGGCGGGCGTGCCCGTGGGCGAGGCGCTCGGTACGCCGCCGTCGCTCCCGGGGTGGCGGCTCGACCGCGCGCTCTCCCTGGCGCTCGACGAGGCTGGAGTCACCGTCGTCGCGGGTAGGGTCGTGGATCGGGTGGTGGACGGGGCGAACGTGAGGGCGGTGGCCGTACGGCCGGCGGGCGTGGGCGCGTCAGGTCCCTCTGGACTCGCGGGTCGGGACGGCCGGCGCAATGGAACGGTTGGTGATCTCCGCGCCGCCCCGAGCCCGGACGGGATGCTGCGGATCTCGGCCCGGAGCTTCGTGCTCGCGACGGGGAAGTACCTGGCGGGCGGGATCCGCGCGGACGAGCGCTTCGAGGAGCCTGCGTTCGGCTGCCCGGTCCGGGCCGACTACCTCGGTGCCACGTTCGAGGCGCCGGACTCGCTCGCCCTCACGCTCCCCGACCGGAACGCCGAGCAGCCGCTGCTCCGGGTGGGCGTGCGCACGGACGACGCGGCTCGCCCCGTCGACCGGCGCGGCGCCGTCGTCTACGAGAACGTCAGGGTCGCGGGGACCGTGCGCGCGGACACCGACGCCGCAGCGCCCGGACTCGGCCACTCCGCCGCGGACGGCTGGCGTGCGGGCGAGCTCGCTGCGGAGGACGCGTAATGCGCCGCGCCGTCGCATGGCTGAACCTGGCCTGGCACTTCGCGCTCCACTGCGCCCGCCTGCCACTGCGCCCGTTCCGTCGCGGCCGCGACGCCCGGCGCTTCCTCGACACCGTCGGCCCCGAAGGCTACGCCCCGCTCCCCACCGATGTCCGCGAAGCGTACCCGTCCTTCATGGCGTGCGTGAACTGCGGCGTGTGCACGCTGGCGTGCCCGGTGTTGAGCGAGGCGCCGGCGAGCGCGTGGGAGGAAGCATGGACCTTCGTGGTCGGGCCGTCCCGCTCGATCGACCGAGCCCGCCTCCTGGACGCGCCCGCGTGCACCGGCTGCGACGCGTGCACGCTCGCCTGCCCGATGGGCGTGCCGATCCCGCAGCTCGCCGCACTCGCCTCGCTCGGTCGTGAATGAAACGAGGCCGGGCGATGCCTCGGCTCGCCCGGCCCCGATCCGTTACCCGTGGCAGATCCGGCCGATCGATCTCAGCCGCAGGGCCGGGTCGGCCGGGCCTGCGTCGACCGCCGCTTCGATCGCATCGCCGAACGCCTGCGGCACCACAGCCCACATGCCCAGACGCCCCTCCCCCGGCCAGAACGGGCGCACCGTCGTCGTCCCATCGGCTAGGTGGAAGGCCACGAAGCGCCGATTCAGACCAAAGAGGTCCGACTCCTCGATCGCCGCATCCGACACCATCTTCACCAGCGACGCGACCGTTTCGGGATCGCGGATCGCCGCGAGCCGGTAGACCGGCACCGCATCCGCGTACACCCCGATCGAGTCGACCGCGCCCTCCAGGTCGAAGAGATCCGAGCCGCGGACCGCGTCCGGATTGTAGTTGGCCTCGTACAGGTAGATCCTGTCCCCATCCTTCGCCGCGACCCGGAACCACGACTCGTACCCCTTCACCCGGTAGATCGGCGTGCCCGGCTCGAGGAACGCCGCATCGCCGTCCTTCGTCTGGTATTCCGGATCGCTCACGTTGCCTTCGAGCTTGAAGGCGACGGCGCCGAGCTGCTCTCCCAGGTCGGCGTCGGTGAGGTCTCGACCCGCCGTGAGGTCGATCCCGAGGTACGTGATCTCGCCGACCTTCACGAAATCGGCCCAGCAGATGTGGGGCGGACCCGGCTCCGTCGGCTCGGCGCACGCAGCGAGCACCGCCGCGGCAAAGAGAGGCAAGAGGATCCAGCCGTACAGCTTTCTTCCGTTCATCGACATCCTTCTGGCTCGAGACATCTCCCAGTCGAACGCGCGAGGGGGCGGGACCATGACATGATGACCGGCGCTCATGCTCTGGCGCGCCGACCGGCACGCCGCCGCCGGTCGGCTCCGAGGCGTGGCTCCCTTGCGCATGGTGGTACCCCCGGCCAAGATGCGACGTCATTGCGGGTTACACCAGTCGGGGACCGCGAGGCGAAGATGACGAGACACCTGCTCACGATAGGGCTGACCCTCCTGACCTGGACGTCGCCGCTCATGAGCCAGACCGAAAGCCGCCCGCGCGCCCGGGAGGCGGGCGTGGTGGTGGGGATCCTGCCGCCCGGCCCACTCAACGCGATCACCGATGTGGCCGGCGTGGCGGTCGGCCACGCGACGGTGATCGAAGGCGACCGGGTCCGGACCGGAGTGACCGCGATCCTGCCGCACGACGGTAATCCGTTCCTCGAGCGCGTTCCCGCGGCGCTGTACGTGGGCAACGGCTTCGGCAAGCTGCTGGGCGTCACGCAGCTCCGTGAGCTGGGCGAGCTGGAGACGCCGATCCTGCTGACGTGCACACTGTGCGTCTGGCGTGCGGCGGACGCGCTCGTCGATTGGATGCTGGCGCGGCCCGGGATGGAGGGCGTGCGCTCGATCAACCCGGTGGTCGGCGAGACGAACGACGGCTTCCTGAACGACATCCGGAGCCGTCCGCTTTCGGCGGAGCACGTGGTCCGGGCGCTGGAGAGCGCGACGACGGGAGCGGTGGAGGAAGGCTCCGTCGGCGCGGGCGCGGGGACGATCGCGTTCGGCTGGAAGGGCGGGATCGGGACGAGCTCGCGGCGGATCCCGGCCGAGCTGGGCGGCTACACGGTCGGCGTGCTGGTGCAGAGCAACTACGGCGGCGTGCTCACGATCAACGGCGCGCCCGTCGGTCGGGAGCTGGGCCGGTACGCGTTCCAGGCGTCGCTGGAGGTGGCGGCGGCCCCGGATGGCAATGGGACGGGCGGTGCGGATGCCGCTGGCCGCAGCGACGGCGCGGCCCCACCCGCAGATGCAGATGCCGGCGGCTTCTCGCCGGACGGCAGCATCATGATCGTGGTGGCGACGGACGCTCCGCTGGACGCTCGCAACCTGGAGCGTCTGGCGAGCCGCGCGCTGGTCGGGCTCGCGCGCACGGGCTCGAGCATGACCAACGGCTCGGGCGATTACGTCCTGGCCTTCTCGACGGCGGAATCGGTGCGCCGGCGGGCGGGCACGGAGCCGCGCACCGTGGCGGACCTGCCGAACGACGCCCTCTCGCCGCTCTTCCAGGCCGTGGCCGAAGCGACGGAGGAGGCGATCTACAACTCGATGTTCCGGGCGACGTCCGTGACCGGGCACCGCGGCACGGTCGAGGCGCTCCCGATCGATCGCGTGCTCGAGATCCTGCGGCGCTACGACGCGCTCGACTGGGACCGGACGCTACCGCCGGGCCGGCCGCGGTCCTGACGGGCCGCGCTCGCCGCCCGACGCGGCCGCATCATTCCCAGACCGTGGTTTCGACCTCTTCGACCGGTGGCGCCGCCAGGGGCG
Organism: uncultured Gemmatimonadaceae bacterium; assembly: GCA_964410055.1. Classification (GTDB taxonomy): domain Bacteria; phylum Gemmatimonadota; class Gemmatimonadetes; order Longimicrobiales; family RSA9; genus CALBZE01. The sequence continues at coordinate 49,116 of CAYPGK010000008.1, forward strand.
TCACCCGGAGCGGGTGCGCGGAGTCGGCGAAGGCGATCCCTTCCTCCTCCTCGAAGCGTCGCACCAGCTCGAGCTGGACGCCCTGCTGGACCTCGAGGGCGACGCCAGGATCGGGGACGAGCACATCGTAGACGACCTCAAAATCCATGACGGCGGCGCCGATCCGGCGAAGCTGCGCCCGGACGAACCGCGTGCCCGCCTGCGCCTCGACGGCCTCCCGCACGACCGCGGGGACCCGCGCTACCTTGTGGTGCGGCGTCTTCGCGGACACGCCGACCCCGAACCGGACCCGGCTCGCACTCGACCGCCGGTAGTTCCGGATCCGACTGCGGAGCAGATCCGCGTTCGAGATGACGATCTGCTCGCCATCCTCGCCGACCAGCCGGGTGGTCTTGAGCCCGACGCGCTCGACGGTGCCCGTGAGGTCACCGACCACGATCGTCTCGCCCACCACGAACGGCCGGTCCAGCACGATGGAGAGGGAGGCGAAGAGGTCGCCGAGGACGTTCTGGACGGCGAGCGCGACGGCGATCCCGCCGATCCCGAGGCCGGTCAGGACGGGCGTGACGTTGATCCCCAGGTTGTCGAGCGCGAGGAGCCCGAAGAACGTCCAGACGATCACGCGGCCGGCGAAGGTGAGGAACCGGATCGTGGTCACGGTCGACGGGTCCTCGGCGAGCCGGCGGGCGAGGCTGCGGCGCTTGAGCACGTCCAGCACGGCCACCACCCAGAGCGCGCTCTGGACGGCCAACGCAATCACGACGGCGGCCCGGATCTTCTCCTCGACGTAGCTGGGGAAGAAGAGGAGTCGCGAGCCGATGTAGGCGGCGAATACGAGGAGCCAGAGCGCGCGGGTCCGTTCCGCCATCGCGCGGAGCGACTCGTCCGCCCACGCGGCCAGGACGCCGCCGAAACGCGTGTGGCGGCGCAGCGCGATGCTCTTCACGACCTCGAAGGCGGTGAAGCAGACGCCCGCCACGAGGATCGCGACGATCCACGCACGGATCGAGTTGCCGTAGTAGTTCCACTCGAGAAAGGTCATCCCCCGACTCCGGTCGTGGCGCGTGCGAGTCGCTCACCGGCGAGGAACGCGCCGATCTCATCCGCTCGTGCGTGTGCGTCTTCGTAGCCGATCTCGATCAGCCGGTCGAGGTAGTCTTCCTGGAACATGATCAGACTCAGGGCATCGGGGCTCTCGGTCTCGCGCGTGCCGAGGCCGCGGGTCATGAAACGGAACGCGCCGGGCAGACGCGGCTCGTAGTCTCGCGCAAGGCGGCCGAGGTCGCGCGAAGGGCGCAGCACCATGAGGTCGACGATGCGCAGCCCGTCGCGATCCTCCTCCGGCAGCTTCTCGAGGAGGCGGTTCATCCGCTCGAGGCGCAGCGCGTCCTGGTCGATCAGGTCCAGGAAGACGGCGTTGAGGAGGAGGCCGGCGACCTGCGCGGGCGGCGGGTAGCGCGAGATGGTCGGCCGGTCTGCCTCGTCGGTCGAGCGGGCGTAGCGCGTCGAGACCGCGAGGATCCGCGAGGCGCCCAGGTGCAGCGCCGGGGAGAGCGGCGCGGCCAAACGGACGCCGCCATCGCCGTACCACTCGTCGCCGAGTCGGATCGCGGGGAAGAAGAGCGGCAGAGCGGCCGACGCCATGGCGTGCTCGACCGTGAGCCGCGCCTTGCGGCTGCGGCGGTGCGGCCGCTCCCAGAGCGTGATGTCGCGCCCCTGCACCCACGCGACGGACTGGCCGGTCGAGTAGCTCGTCGTGATCAGCGCAACGGCCTTGAGGCGGCCTTCCTCGAGGTTGCGGTCGATCCCCGGGATCGGCTCGTCGCCGACGCCGAGCGCTCGCTGGAGGAAGGCACGCAGAGGCGCGGTGTCGACGAGGCCCCGGACCTGGGGCGCGCCGCGCATCCCGCCGGAGAGGAGGCGCGCGCTCCAGCGCACCACGTTCTTCCCGAGCGAGCCGAGGTCGACGCGGAAGACCTGTTCGGGCGAGAGCCCGCCCCAGTGACGGGTGAGCCCGTCGACCACCGCGCCGAACGGCCCCGGCTGGGCGGCCAGGTAGAGCGCGTTGATCGCGCCGGCCGACACGCCCGTCAGGATCGGGACCTCGAGCTCGGGGAACTGCTCGGCGATCCCCTTGAGCAGTCCCGCCTGGTAGGCGGCGCGTGCGCCGCCGCCGCTGAGGACGAGGGCGAGTTCGTTGCCGGCCATGCCTCTAGTTCGACGCCGACGCCGGCGCCGGCAGGAGGATCGGCTCGAGGACCTCGAGACGTCCGTCGATCCCCGGGTTCGGCCGCAGACCGAGCAGGTGCGCGATCAGCGGGTAGACGTGCACGTTCTCGAAGGCCGGGATCCGCGTGCCCGGCCGGATCGCCGGGCCGGCGGCCAGGAAGATTCCCTGCATGTTCGGCGCGCCGGCCGGGTCGTACCCGTGCGCGCCGCCGCCACGGGCAGGGAAGCTCCGCGAGCCCGCGACCTGGTGGCCGGGCTCGGCCAGGACGATCACATCGCCGGCGCGCGCATTCGCGGCGTAACGCCAGCGCTCGGGCATCGCCTCGCGGCGGTAGGCACGGGCGTGGCGCAGCCTCGCATTCAACGCGGACTCGACCTCACGCACCCGCTCGGCGCCGCCTTCGATCCAGAGCGTGAGGTACGGCCCGCCCGCCATGAAGCGGATCCCGTCCAGCGGGATCACATCCTCGAGATACTCCGTGCGCTCCGCGCTCACCGCCTCCATCCCGTGGTCCGAGACGACGACGACGTAGACCTCCTCACCGATCTCGAGGGCGTCGAGCCCGTCGAGGAGCCGCCCCAGCACACGGTCGGCCTCGGCGACGGCGCGCTCGACCTCGGGCGAGTCCGGGCCGTAGCGGTGGCCGGCGTCGTCGACCACGGAGAAGTAGAGCATGACGAGGTGCGGCCGCTCGGCGGCCGGGCGCCGCAGCCACTCGAAAACCTGGTCGACGCGCGCGTCGTTCGGCACGCTGCCGTCGTAGATCCGGTACTCGCTCGGCCGCACGCCCTGGATCGGCGCTTCGGTGCCGACGAAGAAGTACGCCGCCGTGACCATCCCCTGCGCTTCGGCGGTCACCCAGATCGGCTCGCCGCCGTACCAGCGCCCGTCCCCGACCGCCGTGCGGTCGGCCAGACGGTAGACCGCATCGAACTCCGGGGAATAGAAATTGTTGTCGACGAGACCGTGCTTCTCCGCGTACATCCCCGTCGCGATCGAGTAGTGGTTCGGGAACGTCTTCGACGGGAAGACCGGGATCATGGCATCCGCGCGCACACCCCGGCCGGCGAGGCGGTCGAAGTTCGGGACGTCGTAGCGGTCCAGGTAGTCGTAGCGGAAGCCGTCGAAGGAGACCACGACGACGTACGGCTTGTCCAGGTGTTCGGCAGCGTTGCGGCCGCCCGAGCCCGACTGGGCGAAGAGCGCAGCGGGCGCGAGCGTGGCGAGGATGGCCAGGAGCGCCGCACGGCCGACGGCTCGGAGGAGTGCCGCCCGGACGGCGCGGCCTGAGAGC
>CAYPGK010000008.1:52739-61671 GCA_964410055.1 uncultured Gemmatimonadaceae bacterium
CGGCTCGGAGGAGTGCCGCCCGGACGGCGCGGCCTGAGAGCGCCGCACCGATGGCGACGCGGTGGTTTCGGTCCTTCGACATCACTGGTAACTTTTCGGGAGATCGGGTTTATCACCCGGTCGCTGCCCTGACCGGCCCCGGGCATCGACCGGATCGCGCACGTCGACGAACGCCATGACCACGCTGGACGCCATCTTCGCAGGCCCCTGGGGGCCGCTCGTCATCTTCCTGCTCCGTATCGGCGACGTCTCGCTGGCCACGTTGCGCATCCTGCTGTCGATGCGCAACGTCCGCCTCCTCGTGCCGGTGATCGGCTTCTTCGAGGTGCTGATCTGGATTTTCGCCGTCGGCAACGCGATCCGCAACCTGAACAGCCCGCTGCATCTGCTGGGGTACGCCGGCGGCTTTGCGATGGGGAACCTCGTCGGGCTCTGGCTCGAGGAGAAGCTCGCGATCGGGATGGCGGTCGTGCGCGTCGTCTCGCGCTACGGCGGCGTCGAGCTGGCCGAGGCACTGCGCGAAAAGGGGTTCGGCGTGACCGAGTACGCCGGCCAGGGACGCGACGGCGTCGTCGAGATCGTCGACACCGTCGTGCGACGGCGCGAGATCACGTCCGTCCTGCGCGAGATCGACCGCTGGGACCCGACCGCGTTCGTCACGATCGAAGAGCCCCGCGCCATCCGCCACGGCTGGCTCCAGGAGCGCCCGCGCGAGCGAGTCGCCGTCCCCATCCCCCGGCCGCGCGCGCGCCCCGTCACGCCGCCCGTGGACGCGGCGCCCGAGCCCGCGCCCGAGGCGAACGACTAGCGCAAGTCGCCGGCAGAGCGAGGCTGGTGCCCGTAAACCGGGCCTGGAGCGCCGAGGGCGGCCCGGAGCACGCCGAATCGGCGGGCAGCGCGCCGAGACTCCTAATCCAGCTCCACCTGCTTGACGTCCGAGACCTCGGGGATGCGACGCAGCGCCTCGACCAGGTCGGCGTCGAGCCGGCCGTCGACGCTTATCGCGGCCAGCGCCTCGCCGCCCGCCTCGAGTCGCGCCTGGTTGTACTCGGCGATGTTCACCCCGGCATCGCCCAGGAGCATGCCGACGCGCCCGATCACGCCGGGCACGTCACGGTTGCGGAGCACGACCAGCGCGCCGCGAGGCACGACGTCGACCCGGAAGCGGTCGATGCGGACGATGCGCGGGAACCCTTCGGCCAGGAGCGCACCGCCCACGCACGTCTCCTTCCCCTCGCCCGAGAGGCGCACCTCGATGTACTCCGTGTAGTCGCCGTGCTGCGCCATCCCGATGCGGCGCACGTCGATCCCGCGAGACCGGGCGAGGTGCATGGCGTTGACGAAGTTGACCGCGCCGCGCCCGACGACGTCGGCGAGCACGCCGACCACCGCCGCGGAGGTCAGGGGCCGGAGCGCGTCCTCCGATGCGCCGGCGTAGCGGACCTCGATCGCCTCGACCGGGGCGGGCGCGAGCGCCGCCGCGAGCTGGCCGAGCCGGGTCGCCAGGTCCAGGAGCGGTTGCAGGCGACGCATCGCCTCGCCGCCGATCGCGGGGGCGTTGACCGCGCGCGAGAAGTCGTGCTCGACCAGCGCGGAGCGCACCGCCTCCGCGATCTCGATGGCCACGTTCTGCTGCGCCTCCTCCGTCGCCGCGCCGAGATGCGGCGTGAGGACCGCGTTCTTCCCCAGCGACCGGAGCGGATGATCCGCCGGGAGCGGCTCGTCGGCGTAGACATCGAGCGCGATTCCGGCGACCCTCCCCTCCTCGACCGCGCGCACGAGCGCGGCCTCGTCGATCACACCGCCCCGCGCCGCGTTCACCACGTACGCGCCCGGCTTGAGCCGCGCGAGCTTCGCTTCGTCGATCAGATTCGCAGTCGCCTCCGTGAGCGGGGCGTGCAGCGAGAGGATGTCGGCGCGCTCGAGCACCTCGTCGAGCGGCGCGAGCTCGATCTCCAGCGCCCGCGCCCGATCCTCGCTCAGGAACGGGTCGTAAGCGACGACGCGCATCCCGAAGCCGCGCGCCCGCCGCGCAACCGCACCGCCGATGCGACCCGCGCCGACCAGCCCCAGCGTCTTGCCGTACAGCTCCACGCCGGTGAAGCTCTTGCGGTCCCACTCGCCCGCCTTCATCGAGCGGTCGGCCGCCGGGACGCGGCGCACCAGCGAGAGGAGCAACGCCATCGTCAGCTCGGCCGCCGAGATCGTGTTCCCGGACGGCGCGTTCAACACCGCGACGCCTTTCTCCGTCGCCGCCTCGAGGTCGATGTTGTCGACGCCCACGCCCGCCCGCCCGATCACCTTGAGCCGGTCGACGTAGGCCAGCGACTCGCGCGTGATCCGGGTCGCGCTCCGCACGATGACCGCATCGAAGCCGACCAGCGCACGCGCGAGCTCCTCGCCCTCGAGCCCGCTCCGTTCGACGATCTCGAAGCGATCGTCCTCGCGTAGCGGCGCGAGCCCCTCCTCACTGATCGGGTCCGCGATCAGGATGCGGTACGCGCTCATCCGACCAGCACCTCCTCCAGCACCCCGAGGAGCTCCTCCAACTCCTCGACCGTGTGGTCTCCCATGTGACCGATGCGGAACGTCTGCTCCTTCAGCTTGCCGTACCCCGTCGCGATGGTGTAGCCGCCGCGCGCCTTGACCGCCGCGGCGATCTCCGGGCCCGTCCGCCCCGGCGGCGCCGTGATGCACGTCACCGTCGGCGAGCGATACCCCTCCGGAGCCAGGATCGAAAGATCCACGCCCCGCTCGCGCATCTCGTCCACCCACGCCCAGGTGCGCCGGGCCATCGCCTCGTGCCGCGCCCAGCGCGCCTCGAGCGTCTCGCGCTGGATCCGCTCGACCTGCACCGCCAGCGCGTAGATCAGCGACACCGCGGGCGTGAACGGCGTCTGGTTCTTCTGGATGTTCTTCTCGAACGCCAGGAAGTCGAAGTACACGCCACGGTCCGGCTTCTCGGCCGCACGCTCCAGCATGCGCTCCTGCGCCACGCCGAACGCCAGCCCGGGCGGCAGCGCGAAGCACTTCTGCGAGCCCGAGAGCACGAAGTCCAGACCCCACGCGTCCGTCTCGACCGGCGCGCCCGCCATGCTGCTCACCGTGTCCACCAGCACCGCGATATCGCCCGCCGCGCGCGCCGCCGCCGCGATCTCGGAGAGCGGGTTCAGCACGCCCGTCGACGTCTCGCAGTGCACGACCGTCACCGCGTCGTAGTCCGCCTTCCCGAGCGCGTCCGCCACCATCTCCGCCGTGTGCACCCCGCCCCATCCGACGTCGAGCGCGTCGACCTCCAGCCCGTTCGCCCGCGCGATCGACTGGAACCGCTCGCTGAACGCGCCGTTCACCAGCGCGAGGACGCGGCGCCGTGCGCCGTTGCGCAGCGCCGCCTCCATCAGCCCCGTGGCCGATGATGCGGCGATGTAGACGGGCCGCTCCGTACGGAAGATCGATTTCAGACCGGGCTGCACCTGGGCGATCAACTCTTCCATGTCCTTCGCCCGGTGGGCCATCATCGGGCCGACCTGCGCCTGGAGCACTTCCGGAAGCACCTCGGTCGGGCCGGGAAGGAAGAACCTGCCGAACGGCGGGAGCTCGGGCATCGTCACCTTTGTATCTCGATTCGGGTCCCCTCTCGCGGCGCGTCGGGACCACGCCGCACACGCATATACGATAAGGAGTAGTGGACCCCTCGGCGACAAAAAGGTTTCCGCCCCGGCCAGCGTCCCGACCGACACGAGCCACGAGCCGCACCACCAGGGAAATTTTCCCTGATCCCTGCCTACCAGCGGCGGGGCGATCTAGGGAAACACCGCCCAACTACATGGATTGCACTGACTTACAAGATTCTCCATCCTCGGCACGGCCGTTGCCTCCACCGGGGCGACGATCACCCTCAATGTATCACCAACCGATGGAGGTGACGCGATGAATGGCACGCGAATGATGTGGCGGAAGTGGGTTCTGGGCCTGGCGGTGGCAGGGCTCGGCGTGTTCGCGACGGAGGCGCGGGCTCAGGAGGCGCAGCCGGCCCCGATGTGCGAGCTGGATCTTTCGAACGTCGTCGTGCCGGTGCAGGCTGAGGCGGTGAAGCTGAACATCCAGCTTCCGGAGGAGATCGGCGCGCAGATCTCCGCACGGCTGGCCGAGGGTAGCGGCGTCCAGGTCGTGTCGGTGGAGCGGCCGACCGAGGCGCCGACTCCGGGCACGATTTCGCTGGTGCTCGACACGGCGAACGGCGTGGCGGGCGCGTGGGAGCTGACGGTCGAGGATGAGAACGGCCGGAGCTGCAAGGGTACGGTCCGGGTCCAGTCGGCGGAGGAGCAGGCTCGTTAGCCGAACCTCCTCGCCGTGACGCAGGCCGGCGAGCGGCGCGGGGCTCAGCCCCCGGCGCCGTTCGCCGGCCTCGTCGTAGAGGAATCGGGGATTATCGAATCCCCCTGAGCCGGTGGAGCCGCGGATCCGGAGAGACCGCCTGCGCCGAGCCGCTGGAGGTCGACTTCCTTGAGTTGCCGGAGGTTGTCCTGGAGGTCGCGCAGTTCGCCCTCGGCCCGGCGCAGCTCGGCCTCGAGCCGCTCGGCGAGCGCACGGAAGGCGTCCGCGTGGAGTCGCTCGCGGGCGATAAGCGCCTGGAGCGACCGGGACTCTTCCTCGAGCGCGGCGATCCGGCCGATCAGCGTGTCGACCCGTGCCTGGAGGCTGCGCGCCTCCTCGGCGCGTCGGTCCATCTCGTCCAGGAAGGCGAGGACCCAGCGGGCGTGTTGGGCGTACTCGTCGTCCTTGCCTCGTTCGAGGATGCGGCGAACGAGGACCCGCGCCCGGTCAGGGCGATGATCGGGGCCGTTCGGGATTGCGTAGACGATGGCGGCGCGGAGCAGTGCCCGTTCGTCGCGCTCGAGCGACGGATCCTCTTCGAACGCACGCGCGGCCTCGGCGAAGCGGCCGGCTTCGAAATGGTCGTGGAACGGCCGGGCGGCGCACCCGGCCGTGAGAGCCGGGACCACCAGGGCGAGCAAGAACCGTCGCGGCATCGTCATGGCCCGACCCTCCTCACGCGCCGGCGTGGGCGAACGCGGGCGTCCGGACCTTCGCGCCCGGCAGGAGCACGGCGAAGGTGCTTCCGCCGTCCACCCCATCGCGAACCCAGATCGCGCCGCCGTGCGAGTCGACGATCTCGCGGCAGATGGTGAGCCCGAGCCCGACGCCGCGCCCGGCGACCTTGCGGCCCGCATTCGCCTGGTAAAACCGCTCGAAGATGGCCTCTTTCTCATCGTCGGGCACGCCGGGCCCATCGTCCGCGACCTCGATGCAGGCGACGCCCGCGCCCCGCGCCGGCCCGTGCTTCACCGCGGCCCAGCGCTCTTCCGGCACGTCGTCCGGCCGTTGCTCCGCGTACCGTGCCGAGACGCGCACCACGCCGTCGGGCGGCGAGAATTTCGTCGCGTTCTCGATAAGGTTGAACAGCACCTGGAGGATCTGTTCCCTGTCGCAGTCGAGCAGGACCCCGGGACCCGGGAGCTCCGTCGTGATGCGGACGCCCCGCTCGGCGCCGGCCATGGCCGTGTGATCGACGGCCTCCTGGACCACGCCCGCGAGTGAGTAGGTGCCGATCTCCAGGCCGACCGTCCCCGCCTCCATCGCCGAGAGTTGCAGGATCTTGCCGATCATCGCCGAGAGGCGCCGTCCGCTCTCCTGGTTCAGCACCAGGAGCCGGCGCTGGCTGTCGGTGAGCGGGCCGGGCATGCCGTCCAGCAGAAGCTGAAGCGTCTCCTGCATCGAGGCAAGAGGCGTCTTCAGATCGTGCGACACCTTGGAGAGGAAGTCCCGCTTCATCCGGTCGAGCTCGCCCAGTCGGTGGTTCATTGCGTTGAAGTCCTGGGCGAGCTGGCCGAATTCGTCGCGGCGTCCGAGCTCCAGGCGATAGTCGAAGTTCCCCTCGGCCACCTGGCGAGTCCCCTCCTTGAGCCGCGAGAGCGCGTCGGCGACGGATCGGATGATGAGCCCGGAGACGAGGATGCTCGCCGTGAGCGCGACGATGGCGGCGCCCCAGGTGACGCGCTCGGCCTTGCGCGCCGCGGCAGCGGACTCGGCGAGGCGGCGCTCCATGACCTCACGCGACGCCGCGGCCACGCGTTGGGTCTGTGCCCGCAGCTCGTCGATCGAAGTCTGGATCTCGAGGAGCAGGGCGTCCAGGGCCGGGTCCGGATGCATGGCGGCGTCGATCCCGGCCGCGTGCTCGGTGAACTCGTCCCACGCGGCGACGAGGCGGTCGACCTCGGCCCGCTCCTCGATGCTGAGCGGCTCCTCCGCCAGAGTGCGGAGCCCGTTGTCGAAGCCGGCGACCGCGTCGCGGAACTGCCTGAGGTAAGCGGAGTCGCGGGTGATCCTGAACTTGACCGCGGTCTCCTCGATGTGGGCGAGCTGCACGCCCTGGCTCGTGGCGCTGAAGTTCAACCGGGCCGAGATCTCGGAGAGCTGGTAGCTGGTCAGGACCGCGCCCCGGGTCGTGCGGACGTGATAGACGAGGAGCCCGACCAGCAGGAGCACCAGCAATCCGAACGCACCGGACAGCTTGGTCGCAACTCTCATGGGTCGATCACGCCTCGCCGTACGCGCGCAGTTTGTTGCGGATCGTCTTCACGTCCAGGCCGAGGCGGCGAGCAGCCTCCGCCTTGTTGTGCCCCACGTGCTCGAGCGTCCGCAGGATCAGCTCCCGCTCAGCGTCCTCCACGGTCGTCCCGACGGGGACGACCACGACCGGGTTGGTCCCCGCCTCGCCGACCCGAATATAAGGCGGCAGGTGGGCGGGCTCGAGCCACCCGTCGCGGGCGAGGATGACGGCGCGCTCGATCACGTTCCGCAGCTCTCGCACGTTCCCCGGCCACGCGTACGAGGAGAGGAGCTCGCGCGTCGCGTCGCGCAGTCCCTCCACGGCCATCTCGTGCTTGCGATTGAATTCGCGGATGAAGTACTGCGCGAGGAGCGGCACGTCCTGGAGCCGTTCCCGGAGCGGCGGAACCGCGATCTCGAAGACGTTCAGTCGATAGAAGAGGTCCTCGCGCAGGAGCCCGTTCCGGACCGCGGCGAGCGGCGCACGGTTCGTCGCCGCCAGGACGCGGACGTCGAACGGCGTTTCCACGCTCCCCCCGAGCCGGCGAGTGCGGCGAGTCTCCAGCACACGCAACAGCTTCGGCTGGAGCACGATCGGCATCTCGGTGATCTCGTCGAGGAGGAGCGTGCCGCCGTCGGCCAGCTCGAAGTAGCCGGGCCGCGCCTGGACGGCACCGGTGAACGCGCCCTTCTCGTGGCCGAAAAGCTCGCTTTCGCTCACGCCCTCCGGGATCGCCGCGGCGTTCACGGCCACGAACGGGCCGCCGCGCCGGGCACTCAGCTCGTGGATCGCCCGGGCGACGACCTCCTTCCCCGTCCCGCTCTCACCGGTGATGATCGCGGAGGCGTCGCTCGCGGCCAGGGTCGAGACTAGCTCGAAGACCTGCCGCATGGCGCGGCTCTCGCCCACGAGACCGCCCAGCCCCGCGCCCTCGAGACGCGACTCCAGGTCGCGCACCCACTCGCGCTGGCGCAGCTCCGCCTCGATCGACGCGAGGAGCGCGTGCAGCTTCGTGGTGTCGAGCGGCTTCGTCAGAAAGTCTTCCGCACCGCCCTTCATCGCCTCGACGGCGACGTCGATGCTGCCGTGCGCAGTGATCAGGATGACCGGGCGCCGGGGATCGCCCGCCTTCAGCCGCCTGAGCAGTTCGAGGCCGCTGGTTTCCCCAAGGACGACGTCCGAGATGACGACATCCGGTGCGAATTCGGCGAGGCACCGCTCGGTCTCCCCGAGATCGGCGGCCGTCCGGACCCCGTACCCCCAACCTTCGATCCGCACGGCCAGGACCTCCCGGACCGCTGGTTCATCATCGACGACGAGGACGCGAAGTGGATTCTCAGGCATGGGACCGACGTGAGCATTCGGAAACCGATCAGGGGGCCCGCTGGTACACGAAACGGCGCGACGCCGTTCCAACAAGTCGCGCCACTCGGGCGTCATATGCCATGGCGGCCGACGGTTGGCCGCCCGGCCCCCGGGGCCCGCTCCATCGTGTGGAATGATTTGGAGATCCAATGTACAACGTGAACGTCATCTTCGGCACCATCGCCCTTCTCACGCTCCCCGCGCTCGGCGCAGCGCCTGCGTCGGATTCGCCGCTGAGGCGTCCGGCCGCGGAGCCGCCCGTCGCGGAAACGGCGGTCGCTGACCACGACGTCGCCAGCGCCCGTGTGCGCCTGGTCACCGCGCCGGAAGGGAACGTCGCCCGCTACCGGGTGCGCGAGCAGCTCGCCCGCCTCGACTTCCCGAACGACGCCGTGGGCGAGACCTCCGCCATCACCGGCGCGCTCGTCCTCGACGAGAACGGCGCCATCGTCCGCGAAGAGTCCCGCTTCGAGGTGGACCTGAGCACCCTGAAGAGCGACAGCGACCGGCGCGACAATTACGTCCGCAGGCGGACCCTCCAGACCGAGGAGTACCCGACGGCCGTCTTCGTGCCGACCGCGATCCGCAGCGCCCCGTCCCCGCTGCCGACCTCGGGCGAGTTCACCTTCGAGCTCGACGGCGAGCTCACGATCCGCGAGGTCACCCGCCCGATCACCTGGCAGGTCACCGCCCGCGCCGCCGACGGCACCTACTCCGGCACCGCCACCACCGAATTCACATTCGGCACCTTCGAGCTGGACATCCCCCGCGTAGCGTCGGTGCTGAGTATTCGGGATAACATCCGGCTGGAGTATGATTTTCTGCTGGTGCGGGAGGCCGGGGAGCGATAGGTGAGGTGGTAGGAATCAGGAATCAGGTATCAGCTATCGGGTCCCAGGGGTTAGGTGTCGGGGTTCAGGACTCAGGGAATCGACCCCCGAATCCCGAACCCCT
>CAYPGK010000009.1:0-2256 GCA_964410055.1 uncultured Gemmatimonadaceae bacterium
CCCACCCCCACGCGTTCCAGCCTCGGTCGGTTGAGCCGCGCCGGCCGTTCCCGTACCTTCGGTGCCGAAAGCCCGGACGCCGGCCTCCCCGGGGATGGTCCGGGCGATGGAAGAGGATGAGGATGGAGATTCGCAGATACATCTCGGTTTTGTGTGTGGTCGGGGCGGTTCTGTCGGGGGCGCGCCCGGGCGCGGCGCAGCAGCCGCCGGCGGATTCGACCTTCGCTCTGGATTCCCTGATGGTGACGGTGCTTCGCACGCCGACGCGGGTGGTGGAGGCGCCGTTCTCCGTGGACGCGTTGCGGCGGGACGCTGCGGAGCGGGCGCGTCCGTCGCTCGGTCTCGATGAGGCGTTCCGCGGCGTGCCGGGCGTGCAGGTCGACAACCGCTACAACTTCGCGTTGGGCGAGCGGATGTCGGTGCGTGGTTTCGGCGCGCGCTCGCAGTTCGGCGTGCGGGGCGTGAAGGTGATCGTGGACGGGGTCCCGGCGACGCTGCCGGACGGGCAGTCGTCGCTCAACCACGTGGACCCGGGCGCGATCGACCGGGTGGAGCTGGTGCGCGGGCCCGCCTCGGCGCTGTGGGGGAACGCGGCGGGTGGCGTGCTCCTGCTGGAGTCCGCGCCGCCGTCGCCGTCGCCGTTGCGCAAGGCGATCGAGGTGGTCTCGGGCGCGGACGGGCTGATGCGACTCGCGGCCACCACGGAGCACGCCCAGGGCGCGTCGTCGCATCGGTTCACGATCTCGCACCTCGCAACGGACGGACACCGCGAATGGAGCGGCGCGGAGAACGTGCGGCTGAGCGGCACGCTCCGGCATCGCACGGGGAGCGGCGAGCTCCGCGTGGTGGGTGGGCTGACGCGGTACGACGCGCGCAACCCCGGTGCGCTGTCCGTGGCGCAGCTCGCCGAGGACCGTCGCCAGGCGCACGGCTTCAACGTGGAGCAGGCGACGGGCGAGGAGGCGACGCAAGCGCAGCTCGGGGTGTCGTGGCGGCAGGCGGTCGGGCTCGGCGATGTCGAGGTGTCGGCGTACGGGATCACGAAGGAGCTCGAGAATCCGATCCCGCCGGCGATCATCGACGTCGATCGCGTGGTGACCGGTGCGCGGGCCGTCTTCCACGCGGCGACGCCGCTCGGCGGGCAGGAGGTGCGCTGGTCCGTCGGCGTCGAGGCCGACCGGCAGCGTGACGACCGGCGCAACCACGACAACGTCTCCGGCGCGCGCGGCGCGCTCACGCTGGACCAGCTCGAGACGGTCGTGTCAGGTGCGGTGTTCGGCCAGGTCGTGCTCCCGGTCGGGGAGCGGGTGCACGCGCTGGGCGGGCTCCGCTACGACCGCTTCCGCTTCGAGGCCGATGACCGGCTCGTGGACGGGGAGAACCCGGACGACTCGGGGCGCCGCGACATGGACGCGCTCAGCCCGTCGCTCGGGGTGCTCGTCGCGGTGCACGACTGGGCGAGTGTCTTCGCGAACGTCGCGACGTCGTTCGAAACACCGACGACGACCGAGCTCGCGAACCGGCCGACCGGCGCGGGCGGCTTCAACCCGGAGTTGGAGCCGCAGCGCACGCGGTCGTTCGAGGCGGGCGTGAAGGGGAGCGTGGGCGACGTCGCCTCGTACCAGGTCGCGGCGTACCGCGCACGCGTCGTGGACGCGCTGATCCCGTTCGAGGTGCCACACGCGGCCGGCCGGCAGTTCTTCCGCAACGCGGGCTCGGCCGTGCACCGGGGCGTCGAGGCGAGTGTCTGGCTCTCGCTCCTGCGCCACCTCTCCGCGCGCCTCGCCTACACGCTGACGGACGCGCGCTTCGAGAATTACGTGGTCGGCGACGTCGTCTACGACGACAAGCGGGTCCCGGGGCTTGCTCCGCACCGCTTCGACGCCTCGATGACCTACCGGTCGCCCATCGGGTGGTTCGTCGGGCTCGACCACCGGCGTAGCTCGCGCATGCCGGTCGACGACGGGAATTCGGCCTACTCGCCGCGTCACCACGTGACCGATCTGCGCGCGGGAATCGACGGGGTGCGGCTCGGCGCCTTCGAGGCATCGCCCTTCGCGGGCGTCACCAACCTCTTCGATGCCGAGTACAACGCGTCGGTGACCGTGAACGCGTTCGGCGGGCGATACTACGAGCCCGCGCCCGGGCGTGCGATCTACCTGGGCGCTCGCCTCGCGTTCGGAGGGGAGTAGGGGAGTCAGGATCGGGACCGGGATCGGGATCGCGATTCCGACCGGTCCGGGGGCGGGAGCGGGA
>CAYPGK010000009.1:2356-5448 GCA_964410055.1 uncultured Gemmatimonadaceae bacterium
CGCTCACTATTCGATCTCCCTCCGTCCCTCCCCGAGCCGGATTGCGCCGGCGCTGGCGCCGCGGGCGGAGCCGCCGGTGTCGCGGATCGTCCGGGGGCGGGCGCGCCCGCGGTTGGCTCTGCCCTGGAAGCGGTTCAGAGCGTCCGAGACCTCGCGCTGGATCTCGTCCATTCGCTCGCGGATCAGGGGGACGACCATGCACGGGGTCCCGTCGGTCGCGCCGGTGCCGAGGGTGGCGGCCGCCTCGACGTCGCTGCCGACGTGGAGGGGGCCGTGGACGACCATGTCGCCACGCTCGCCCTCGAGGAATCGGTCCAGCTCCTGGCGGTCGGTGTAGCCGATAGCGACGTGGCTGGTGGGCGTCTCCCGAGAGGATCGGGAAGAATTCGATCGCCCGCCGCGCGCTCGGGCCGACGCGCGCGGTTTCGAGCCGGCGTGCGTTGCGGAGCCGGACGCGCCGCGTTTCGTGCCCCCGTCCCCCTTGCGACCGCCGCGGCGAGCCGTGCCGGACTTCGCGCGGCCGTCGTCCTTCTTGCGCCCTCGAGTGGCCATGCGTCCTCCTCCCGGGTTCACGGCGACGCGGGCTTGGGGTGCAAAATGCGCACCGCCCCCACCCGGCGCGCGCCGCGCCGGCACCGAGCCGTCGGAGGTGCCGCGGCCCGTTCGACCCGCAACCGTGGCGTAGGCCGTTCGATCCGCGCGCCCCGGGTTGATCCGACCCCGCCGCCCTCCCATATTCCGCCCCCTTGTTTCACCCGACCCGGAAGCATCCGAACGCATGACGACCGAGGCGAAGCCCGCCCCATACCTGTACGACCTCAATCCGGAACAGCGTGCAGCCGTGCTGCACACGGAGGGTCCGCTGCTGATCCTTGCAGGGGCGGGCTCGGGGAAGACGAAGACGCTCGTGCACCGGATCGTGCACCTGATCCGGGGCAAGGAGGTGGAGCCGTCGCGGATCGTGGTGGTCACCTTCACGAACCGCGCGGCGGACGAGATGCGCGAGCGCGTGCAGTCGTACGCCGGCGCCGAGGCGCGGGCGGTGACGGTGAGCACGTTCCACTCGCTGGGCGTACGGATCCTGCGCGCCCACGGGCACCGGCTGGGGCTGCCGGACCGCTTCGCGATCTACAGCGGGTCGGACCAGCTCGCGGCGCTGCGGACGGCGTGCGAGGAGATCTCGATCGACGACGACCGCTTCGACCTGAAGCGGATCCTGCGGCGGATCTCGGACTGGAAGTCGCGCCGCGTCTCGCCGGAGGCGGCTGCGCGCGAGGTGGCCGAGGCGAAAACTCGAGGCAACCGTGCCGACGACTACGCGATCCTCTCGGCCCACGCCTACGGGCGCTACGAGGAGGTGCTGCGCGCGGCCGGTGCGGTCGACTTCGACGACCTGCTCCTGCTCCCCGTCGAGCTCCTCGAGAAGGACGAGGAGGTGCGGCGCGACCTGTGGCGGCGCTGGCACTACCTCATGATCGACGAGTACCAGGACACCAACGCGGTCCAGCTCGACATGGCGCGGCTGCTGGCGGGGCAGCGTCGCAACCTCTGCGTCGTCGGCGACGACGACCAGTCGATCTACGCGTTCCGCGGCGCAGACGTCGGCAACATCCTCGAGTTCGAGCGCCACTTCCCGGGCGCGCGCGTGATCACGCTGGAGCAGAACTACCGCTCGACGCGGCGGATCCTGGCCGCGGCGAACGCGGTCATCGCGGGCAACCCGCACCGGCATCAGAAGCAGCTTCGCACGGACAACCCGGTCGGCGCGCCGATCGACTACTACGAGCACCCGGACGAGGAGGCGGAGGCGGAGACGATCGCGAAGGAGATCTCCGTGCGTCGATTCACGCAGAAGCGGAAGTGGGGCGACTTCGCGGTCCTCTACCGCACAAACACCCAGGCGCGGCCGCTCGAGGAGGCACTGCGCGGGCAGAACATCCCGTACCGCGTGATCGGCGGCACCTCTTTCTTCGACCGCAAGGAGGTGGCCGACGCGATCGCCTACCTGCGTTCCGTCGTCTACGAGGACGACGAGATCGCGCTCCGTCGCATCATCAACTATCCGACCCGCGGGATCGGGCGCACGACGGTGCTCAAGGTCGCCGAGGCGGCGCAGCTCCGGCGGATCGGCTTCGTCCAGGCCCTGCGGGAAGCGGACGAGGCGCTGCTCGGCGCCGCCGCGGCCCGCGCCGTCGCCGAGTTCCTCCGGCTGCTCGCCGAGGCCCGCGAGGGGCTCGCCGCCGCCGAGGCCGAGGCGGCCAAGGCGCCGCCGCCCGAGGGGATGCCGCCGATCGCGAGTTGGGCCCGGGACTTCTTCGACCGCATCGGCCTCGAGGAGGCGATCCGCAGCGACAAGCGCAACGTGCGGACGGCGGACATGCGCGTCGACAACCTGCGCGACGTGGTCGGCTCGATCGCCCGCTTCGAGCGACGACGCTGGGCCGAGCTCGATGAGCTGGCGGCGGACCCGACGGCCACGCCCGACGAGGACTGGTCCCCGCCTACCCTCGCCGATGCCCTCGCCCGCATCGCGCTCGCCGACATGGACGACCGCGACGAGGACGACCGCGAGGACGACGCGACCGTCGCCCTCATGACGCTCCACTCCGCCAAGGGGCTCGAGTTCCCCGAGGTCTTCATCGTGGGGCTCGAGGAGGAGATCCTCCCCCACGCCCGCTCGCTCGATGATGCGGCAGACCCCGAGGCACCGGGGTACGGCGATCCGCTCGCCGAAGAGCGGCGCCTCTTCTACGTCGGGATCACGCGGGCGCGGCAGCGCCTCACCCTCTCGCTCTGCAGGGCACGGCGGCGTGGCGGCGAGCTCGTGCCGACGCAGCCGTCCCGCTACCTCGAGGAGATCCCATCCGACCTGCTGAACGTGAAGACCGCCGGCGAGGTGCTGACGGCGGAGGAGTCGGCGGCGCTGCGGCAGAACTTCTTCGCGCAGATGAAGGCAATGCTGGGGGGCGGGGAGGAGTAGGGGGCGCGAAGCGGGGAGGCTCCAAGGGGCTGTCTGCGGCGTGGGCCCGGGATCGCGGCGGTGGGCTGAGGGAACTCGGCGGTGGGCTCAGGGACCTCGGCGGTGGGCTCAG